>CAZKMG010000076.1:0-12672 GCA_964553465.1 uncultured Bacteroidaceae bacterium | reverse complement strand
GGGTGAATGTAGACCAGGCAGTTCATTTCCCTGTTTCTGAGCCTCCAGGTACTTGTCCTTATTAACCGAACCAAGCCAGAAAAGTGAAATGGGAATCTTTTCTTCTGTAAGGCCATACTTTCCAAAGTCTTCTCCTACCATAGCAGCCGGCACTTCAATAACATTGTTATTCCCGAGAATTTTTCTAAAGGAATTTACTCCCTTATTTACCAGTTCTTTGTCATTAACAACAGCTGGAGTATGTTCCTTTACTACTTTAACTTCAGGAAGTTTGTCTTCAGGCATACGTGCTGATAATGCAATATATTTTGAAATACGATTGAGGGCCTCGATGATATGGTCGTTAACTTCAGTCTTATAGCTGCGAATAGTAAGTTGCAATCTTACTTCATCAGGAATGATATTATATTGAGTTCCCCCATGAATCGATCCTACAGTAACAACGGCCGGATCGGTGGGTAACAGCTCTCGGCTTACGATAGTCTGGTAATCCAGTATAGCCCTTGAAGCCATAACCACAGGATCAATCGTCTTGTCTGGGTAAGCTCCGTGTCCCCCTACTCCTTTGAAAATTATATCCACACTGGTGACATTTGCAAAGATAGCACCGGAACGATATCCAATTACACCAGTAGGTAATGTGGATGAAACATGGTATGCCAATGCATAATCAGGTTTCGGAAATTTTTTAAATAACCCTGCATTGATCATTTCTTCTGCTCCAATACTAAGTTCCTCAGCTTCCTGAGCGATGAAAAGCAGAGTACCTTTCCACTTATCTTTTAATTTAACCATGGTATTTGCTATGGTAAGAAAAACGGTCATATGCATATCATGTCCACAGGCATGCATAACAGATACCTTTGTACCCTTTTCATTATTCATTTCTACCTTACTTGCAAAGGGCAATTCAGTTTTTTCAAGAATAGGCAGTGCATCCATTTCAGTGCGAAACATTACAACCGGCCCGCTACCGTTTTTGTAAACGCCCACTAGACCGTTACCTCCTACTCCGGGAACTACTTCAAATCCCAGGGATAATAATTCCTCTTTTATCCTTTCTGCAGTCTTGAACTCCTGAAGCGAGAGTTCTGGATTCTGGTGAAAATGCTTGTATAGTTCCAGATATTCAGGAAGGATTCTGTCTACTTCCTTTATGATAGCCTCATTGAGCTTATCCTGTCCGGCAGCCCAGTATATAAGTAGGCTCGAGAATAGGGTTAGTAAAATTTTTTTCATATTTTTTGCAATAAGATTTATAAAATTCAGGATTTCAGCCTTTATTGATTGTATTCAATAATTTCCTGATTGAAAGAGTGTGTAAGAAATCAGTAAATCAAGAATGAAAGATAACAAATGTAATTCATTAATAAAATATCTGTTATTTTCTTTAGTTGATTATTTTATTATCTGCTTAAGTTTGTTTTACTTTGTCGTATACGACTATTTGAACATTATTTACCAACAGGTTAAACATTTAAGTAAATGAAAAGAAGAAATTTTATTAAAACCGCTGCTCTGACCACTTCTGCAGCAATAGTACCAATATCGGCCCAATCAGCGATCTCAGCCATCAGAAAACCTCCCACCGAATTAAATCCCAATCCGTTGAAGATTGGTATAATGACCTATACACTTGCTAAGGACTGGGACATTGATACGATTATTAAAAACCTGACTGAAACAAAATACCAGTCGGTTGAGTTACGCACAACACATGCCCATAAAGTTGAAGTAAACCTTTCCCCTGCTCAAAGAGCGGAAGTTAAAAAACGGTTTCAAGATTCTCCTCTGGAAGCAATAAGCATGGCCAGTGGTTTTCAATATCATTCGCCTGATCCAGCTGAATTGAAAAAAAATATCGAAGGTACCAAGGAATATACGCTTCTGGCACATGATGTTGGAGCAATCGGATTCAGGGTATTTGGGAATGCCCTACCTGCTGGGGTTCCTGAGGAAAAAACCATGGAACAAATTGGGAAAGCACTGGCGGAAGTTGGCGAACATGGATACAATAACGGTGTTGAAATCAGGATTTGCGTTCATGGAAATAAGACAAACAGAGTCTCTGTTATTAAAAAAATTCTTGATTATTCACAAAGTCCGCATGTTTACGTAAACTGGAACTGCAATCGGGAAGATGCTGAAGGAATGGGATTAGAATATAATTTTAATCTTATTAAGGATAGGATAAGAGGAGTGCATACTCATGAATTATGGGATGAACGGTATCCATACCGAGAGTTATTTAAATTGCTATCGGCTTCCGGTTATAAAGGATATTGTAATGCTGAGATCGATGGCAACCCTGAGCCAATAAGAATTCTGAAATACAACCGTTCATTATTCCTGGCGCTTCAAGATGCTTATTAACAGAATTAGGGTATAAATTTTTTGATTTATTTATTCAAGGTTGGGATCAGGGTTGTATTAGTTCAAATACAAAGCCCAACTAATAACGCTATAAATATTATTGTATACCTTCTAAACTTAAAGTTTCTAATTGGAAAAATGGTAAACATATCACTTTTTTTCTAAATCTCCTTTTTTCTTAAACAGGAAATCTGCTTTGTTTTCTGTTCCATTAATTAGTCGTATAATATTTTTTCTATGAGTGAGGATGACAAGAAGGGTCATGATACCAGAAAATATATTTAACGATAAATATGGAGATTTAAAGACTAGAATTATCAGGACAGGAAAGGATAAACCAGCTATGATTGAGCTTACAGAAACATATTTGCTGATAAACAGCATAGCGAGGAATATTCCGGCAGCGCAAAGAGTTGCGAATGGGCTGATGGCGAGAAGTAATCCAAACATTGTAGCAACTCCTTTTCCTCCTCTGAATCCAGCATATAATGGATAAATATGTCCTATCACTGCAGCAACTCCCAATGCAATCTGCATGTTAACATATTTATCAGTTCCGGGCACAAATTCTGGGAAAAAGAAAAGTATTTTTACCGCCAGGAATCCTTTCAATATGTCGACCAGTAAAACCGGAAATCCGACCGCTGGCCCAAGAACTCTCATAACATTGGTAGCACCGGCATTACCGCTACCGAATTTTCTGACATCTACATTAAAAAAAATCTTACCCACCCATACAGCTGTTGGAATAGATCCAATAAGATATGCCGGTATCAGTAAAAGAAAAATATCAATAATTTCTTTCATCGGCAAACAATTTTAAATGCAAAAGTAAGAAATTTCTAAAGTTGTGGTCCTGCTTTAACCAATGCCTTTCCTGCAGGAGTGTCAATGTATTGTTCGAAATTCTGAATATATTTTGAGGCCAGATTTTTTGCTTTTATCTCCCAATCCTCTTTATTAGGATAAGTGTCACGTGGATCAAGTATGTTATCACTTACTTGATCTAATTTCAAGGGTATAGTAAGATTGAGAATTGGAATATGCTTGGATTGTGCTTTTTCAATTGATCCATCCAGAATTGCATCTATGATTGCACGTGTATCCTTGATTGAAATTCGTTTACCAGTACCATTCCATCCGGTATTCACCAAATAGGCTTTGGCAAAGTGTTTATCCATCTTTTCAGCCAAAAGGGTAGCATATATTGTAGGATGTAAAGTTAAAAAGGCTTTTCCAAACGCAGGTGAAAAAGATGGAAGCGGTTCAGTTATTCCCCGCTCGGTGCCAGCCAGCTTGGATGTATACCCACTAAGGAAATAATATTGTGCTTGTTCCTTGTTAAGTATTGAAACCGGGGGCAATACACCATATGCGTCTGCTGAAAGGTAAATGATTTTTGAAGCATGCCCAGCCCTTGAAGGTAGTACAATTTTATTTATATGATAAATTGGATAAGATACCCTTGTATTTTCCGTTACAGAATTATCAGAGAAATCGATAGATCCATCATCAAGGACCGTAACGTTTTCTAGGAGCGCATTACGCTGAATGGCATTCCAGATATCTGGTTCATTTTCCTGACTGAGGTTAATAGTTTTAGCATAGCAACCCCCTTCAAAATTAAAAATCCCATTATCATCCCATCCATGTTCATCATCACCTATCAAGTAGCGTTTTGGATCTGCAGAGAGAGTTGTTTTTCCTGTTCCTGAAAGGCCAAAGAAAATAGCTACATCATCATTTTCACCTACATTGGCAGAGCAGTGCATTGATGCAACCCCACGCAATGGAAGGTAATAATTCATTAATGAGAAGATACCTTTTTTCATCTCTCCCCCATACCAGGTGCCGCCTATTACAGCTGTTTTTTCAGTAAGATTAAACAAAACAAATACCTCTGAATGTAGTCCATGCTCTTTCCAATTTGGATCAGTTACTTTGGATCCATTTATTACCACGAAGTCAGGATCACCAAATCTTTCAAGCTCATATACAGTAGGACGAATGAACATATTAAGGACAAAATGTGCCTGCCAGGCTACTTCCATGATAAATCTTACCTTCATTCGGGTATCTGGATTTGTTCCGCAAAATACGTCTGTAACATAAAGATTTTGGGAAGATAACTTATTAGTAACAAGTTTCTTACACGAAGCCCAAGTCTCCTGCGTAACTGGGCGATTAACCACACCATCCCACCATAAGGTTTTATCAGTAATGCTATCTTTAACAAAGAATTTGTCTTTAGGAGAACGACCTGTAAAGATTCCTGTTTTCACAGCAACGGCACCCAGTGAGGTAACTACACCCTTTTCATAACCCTTAAGAGAGGGATCTGTTTCATGTTTATATAATTCTTCATAAGAAGGATTATAATATATCTCTCTAACATCGGTTATACCATAAGCACTTAGATCTGGTTTTTTCATGGGTTAATAAATTAAAATAATTAAAATTTGATGACGGATAAAGATAAAAAATATTTTTAATAACAAAAATCATTAAAAAGGCAGTAAATTATAATTTTTACTGCCTTTTTAGTATCAGAATGTAAGTAAATTATACATTATTAATTGCAGCCTGTGCAGCAGCAAGTCGTGCAATAGGTACTCTGAAAGGAGAGCAGCTCACATAATTCATTTCAACGATATGGCAGAATTCAATCGAACTTGGTTCTCCTCCATGTTCCCCGCATATTCCTACCTTAAGATCGGGTCTTGTCATGCGGCCTTTTTTAGTCCCCATTTCCACAAGTTGTCCAACTCCTTCACGATCGAGGATCTGAAAGGGATCATTTTTAAGGAGTCCTTTCTGGAGATATACAGGTAAGAATTTGCCTGCATCATCTCTTGAATATCCAAATGTCATCTGAGTGAGGTCGTTCGTACCAAAAGAGAAAAATTCCGCATTTTTTGCAACCTTGTCAGCAATAAGTGCTGCTCTGGGTATTTCAATCATGGTTCCGACAAGGTAATTCACCTTTTGTCCTTTCTCTTTAAAAACTGTCTCTGCGGTTTCCCTAACAATTTTTTCCTGCAACTCGAATTCTTTAGCAGTACCAATGAGAGGAATCATTATCTCTGGGATAACTTCAATACCTTTCACTTTTAAGTTAATAGCTGCTTCTATAATTGCTCGGGCCTGCATCTCAGTAATTTCCGGATAAGTATTACCCAATCTGCATCCACGATGTCCCAACATAGGATTAAATTCAGCAAGATCTTCCACTTTTTGTCTCACTTCTTCCAGAGTAATGCCCATTTCTTTAGCCATTTCTGACTGATTCTCAGTTTCATGAGGGACAAATTCATGTAGAGGTGGGTCTAACAACCTTACAGTTACAGGAAGACCTTTCATGGCTTCGAAAATCCCCTCAAAATCTTTTCGTTGAATAGGAAGAAGTTTATTTAATGCTTTTCTTCTCCCTGCTTCATCTGAAGCGAGAATCATTTCACGCATCGGCTTTATCCGGTCTCCTTCAAAGAACATATGTTCAGTACGGCAAAGCCCGATACCTTGAGCACCAAAATTTCTTGCAACTATTGAGTCGTGCGGGGTATCAGCATTGGTCCTTACTTTCAATTTTGCAAATTTATCAGCAAGTTTCATCAGCTCACCAAAATCACCACTCATTTCCGGATCTTTTGTATTGATCTTTCCTTCATAAACTTCACCAGTCGAACCATTAAGTGAAATCCAATCACCTTCTTTAAAGGTTTTATTATCACAATCCATTGTCCTGGTTTTATAATTAATTTTAACACTACCTGCACCAGAGACACAACATTTACCCATTCCTCTTGCAACAACTGCAGCATGCGACGTCATACCCCCTCTCGCCGTAAGGATTCCCTGCGCAAGATTCATACCTTTAAGATCTTCAGGAGAAGTTTCAATGCGAACAAGAATTATCTTTTCACCCTTAACTGAATATTCTTCCACCTCATCAGCAAAGAAAATTATTTTTCCTGAAGCTGCACCTGGAGAAGCAGGCAATCCTTTTGCAAGGACAGTGGCTTCCTTAATAGCTGAATGATCAAAAACAGGATGTAATAATTCGTCAAGTTTATTTGCTTCGCACCTGTTGAGAGCTAATTTTTCGTCAATCATTCCTTCCCTCAACATGTCCATAGCTATTTTAACCATAGCAGCTCCTGTACGTTTCCCGTTACGTGTCTGGAGTAGCCAGAGCTTTCCATCCTGAATAGTGAATTCAAGGTCCTGCATGTCACGGTAATGGTTTTCAAGTTTTTTTTGTGTATCAAATAATTCCTTATAAACAGATGGCATGATTTCTTCGAGAGATGGGTATTTTGATACTCTTTCCTTTTCAGAAACCTGTGCAAGTTCTGCCCAGCGTAAGGAACCTTCTTTTGTAATCTGCTGTGGTGTTCTGATTCCGGCAACTACATCTTCACCCTGGGCATTTATAAGATATTCACCATTAAAAATATTTTCACCTGTCCCAGCATCCCTTGTAAATGCTACGCCTGTTCCAGAATTGTTACCCATATTACCAAATACCATCGCCTGTACATTTACTGCTGTTCCCCACTCTTCAGGAATATTATTCAGAGCACGATAATAAATTGCTCTTTCGTTCATCCAACTATCAAAAACTGCACACACTGCCCCCCAGAGTTGCTCCCATGGGTCAGTCGGGAAATCTCTTCCTGTTTGTTTTTTTACTGCATCTTTGAAAAGCTTCACCATTCCTTTAAGATCATCAGAACTCAAGTCGGTGTCATCATGTATTCCTTTTTGTTCTTTTACTTGTTCTATAATTTCTTCGAAAGGATCAGTATCTTCTTTTGAAACAGGTTTCATTCCTAAAACAACATCACCATACATCTGTACGAACCGCCTGTAGGAATCCCAAGCAAATCTTTCATTTCCTGTTTTTTTGCTAAGACCCAATACAGCATTGTCATTCATTCCCAAATTTAAAACGGTATCCATCATACCAGGCATAGATGCTCGGGCTCCTGAACGCACAGACACGAGGCAGGGATTTTCGTTACTTCCGAATTTAGTCCCCATTATATCCTCGATATTTTTAACTGCAGCTTCAACATCTTTCCTGATAAGTTCAACAACCTTATCCTTACCAAATTTATTGTATTCTGCACAGACTTCAGTTGTTATTGTGAATCCGGGAGGTACTGGTACACCTATTAGATTCATTTCTGCAAGGTTTGCTCCTTTTCCGCCAAGCAGATTCTTCATGTCAGCTTTACCTTCTGCTTTTTTATTACCGAAAGTATAGACACGCTTCAGTTGTGACATTGTAAGTTCCTTTCTTAACTTTTATTGATGAATATTAGATTTATTTATCGAACTTTTTAAAAAAGATTACAAAGGTATTTAAAAAAAGCTAAAATTAATTCTAAATAAGCTGATATTAATTTAAAAATATATAGTAAAAAGGGAGGGATTACTTATGAAACCTTGGGTGATAGCGAATTATTGTTTCTCGAAGGAACTCACGGTCGAGATGAGTATAGATTTCAGTTGTCAGAATGGATTCATGTCCAAGCATTTCCTGTACAGCCCTTAGATCAGCGCCACCTTCAATAAGGTGAGTCGCAAAAGAATGACGGAAGGTATGGGGGCTAATTTTCTTTTTTATTCCGGTTTTAAGGGAAAGATCTTTTATGATAGTAAAAATCATCACCCGGGTAAGTTTTTTTCCACGCCGGTTGAGGAAAAGAATATCTTCAGATTCTCCTGTAATTCCTTTCAACGATTGTCTGTATGGCAAGTATAATTCGATTTCCCTTATAGCTTGACCTCCAATCGGAACTAACCTTTCCTTGTTTCCTTTCCCAATCACCCTTATAAATCCTTTATCTTGGTATATATTAGAAATCTTTAGACCGGTCATTTCAGAGACTCTTAATCCGCAACTGTATAAGACTTCTAAAATAGCTCTGTTTCTATGCCCTTCAGGTTTGCTCACATCAATTGCCTTGATCAGTCTTTCAATTTCTTCAACGCTCAGAACATCAGGCAATTTTCGACCAATTTTAGGAGTTTCAATTAAAGCTGTCGGATCTTCTTTTAGCTTATCTTCAATCAATAAAAATTTATAAAATGCTTTTATTCCGGAAATCATGCGTGCCTGACTTCTGGGACTGGCTCCCAATTCATTGATCCATTTTAAAAATCCTTTTAAATGGCTCAGTTTAATTTCCTCTGGGTTCAACTTAATTTTTTCGAAATCAAGGTATTGCCTCAGTCTTTTTATATCAGCAGTATATGCTTCAACTGAATGAGGAGATAATGATTTCTCAAGTTTAAGAAATATACTAAAATCCTTCAGGCATTCTTCCCAGATCATAAAAATCCAATGGATTAAACATATAGAACACATTAAAATTAACTATAAATTTGAATGTCTAAAATATTACCATGTATAATATTCTATGATCCAAATTAGCCCTGCCGATATGGCTGCTCCTGTCCAAACCACTACCCATTCCCTTCTTTTAACGAGAAGTAGGTCAACTACCAGAATGGACATGCCTATGTTCATTGTGATTAGGACAATCTGTCCGAGTTCAATCCCAATATTATATGAAATCATAGGAATGATAATATTTGTTTCTTTTCCTCCCAATTTGTTCAAATCAGTGTAAAATTCCATTCCATGAGTAAATCCAAAAAGAGTGGCTATAATATATTTAATTTTATATATCCAAGGTATGAATTTGTCCGATTTTTGCAGAAGATTTAAAGCCGAAGATATGATGATATAAAAAGGAATGAGTAATCTGATCCATGATAAGGATATTGGTCTAAATTGGATTATGGCATAAATAATTATGAGAAGATGCCCAAGTGTAAATGCGGTTATTAAAATAATTATTTTATTCCATTGCTTAATTGGATAGGTCATAAATAAAATAATGATAAAGAGAAAATGGTCAATTGAATGTATGTCAATGAAATATTCAATACCAGCTCGAAGGAATAATTGAAATTCAGACATATTGCGTTTTATAGGATAAAGAAAGGAAATTATTGTAATTTTACCTTAAATTTATCAGCATTGAAAGAGTTAGTTTTAATACTAATATTCATTATTGCAGGAACCATTAGTGCTGATGCACATCCTGTTCATGTTTCAGTATGTAGTATTGAATTTTCTCAAAAAGAATCAATTATCTCAATTAAACTTTATAAAGATGATTTTGGGACGGTGATTCAAAACAAATATAATGAGGAATTTGTTCTTTCAAAATCGGAGGAGAATCCGTATCGTGACTATATAATCAATTATGTGAATTCCAATCTTCAATTGCTTGTAAAGAACAACAAACCACTGAAGTTTACGTTTGATTATAGCGAAATCGATGAAGTATCAATATGGTTGTATTTTAGGATAAATAAAGTAATTCATGCAGATAGCCTAAGAATAATAAACACTCTAATGCTTGATTTATATGAGGATCAGACTAATCTACTTATTATTAATCACCAGGGTAAACAGGATGGGTTCAGGTTTACTTATCAGAACAGGCAACTTGACATTGGGTTAAGATGAAAAGGATGATTTCAATAACCGAAAAGTTTTTACTGGTATGGATTGGTCTCATTCTCTATATGAGCCCGATACTGGCTACTCACAATCGTGCAGGGGAGATCACCCTCAGACAAGTCATTGATCTAACCTACGAAATTACTATAACCACATATACATATACGCTTTCTCCAGCCACTGCTGCTCGAAATGAGCTTGAAGTTCAGTGGGGTGATAACAGTTCATCTTTGGCTCCGAGAAAAAGTATGGTTAATCTTCCAAATGATTATACCAGGAACAAATACATTTCCTTGCACACTTTTCCGGGGCCAGGAACCTATACAATTGTAGTTCAGGATCCTAACAGGAATTATGGAGTTAAAAATATTCCTAATTCGGTAAATGTTATTTTTTCAATTAAAACAACAATTACTATTAACCCTCAGATAGGTAACAATAATACACCGGTACTACTAAATCCACCTTTTGATAAAGCTGCACTGAACCAGCTTTTCATACATAATCCTTCTGCGTTTGATCCTGACGGAGACAGTATTTCTTACAAATTGACTGTATGTACTCAACAAAATGGACAACCAATTCCAAACTATACTCTTCCACCCGCTAGCGACACTTTATATGTTGACCCGAAAACCGGGGATCTGGTATGGGATACTCCCATAGATACTGGAATCTACAATATAGCAATGAATATAGAGGAATGGAGGAATAAAATTAAGATTGGAAATATTGTCAGAGATATGCAGGTTGAGGTATACAGAACCACTAATAATCCACCTGTCAATGGACCTCTTCCTCCACTATGCGTGGAAGCGGGTACTCTGATAAGCATCGATATTAACAGTACAGATATTGATGGTGACAGTCTGGTTCATTTTTTCACCGGAGGGCCTCTAATTCTTGGACCTGATTCCGCAATATATTCCACAATAAGCTCTGTTCCCGGCTCCATTACTTCCAGACTGAACTGGCAAACAACCTGTGAACATGTAAGAAAGCAACCGTATACAATAGTTGTAAAAACTGAAGACCGTAATCATAAATTAGTTCTAATTGACATTGACAATCTGAATATTAACGTATTAGGACCTGCGCCTAAAAATGTCCTGACTACACCTGGTAGCAACCAGATTAGAGTTCAATGGGACAGATATACATGTGGAAATATTAAGTCGTATCTGATCTATCGAAAGATAGGAAATTCTATGTATGATATTGATTCATGCACCTATGGATTACCTGCTTCTTCAGGATTTACTTTGATCGGCACTAATAAATCATTACAAGACACTTTTTTCATTGACGATAATCAAGGTTTGGGACTAAGCCAGGGAATCGATTATTGCTACCGGATTGTAGCGGTTTTCAAAGATGGAGCTGAAAGTTTTCCCTCAGATGAAGTTTGTACTAACTTGGTTCCCGGGTCTCCTTCTCTATTAAATTCTTCTGTTATCGTAAATGATAAAGTTACAGGTGAGATTTTTATATCCTGGGCAAAACCACTCCATCTGGATACAATACCGGCAAACGGACCATACGAATATATTATTTACAGGTCAAATGACCTGTGGGGTCTGAATATGCAGGAAATTCACAGATTCACTACTTCAGATCTGAATGACACGACCTATACTGACAGTAATTTGAATACTACTATATACCCATATTCATATTCAGTTGAATTATATAATAATGAGGGAGGGATGCATACTCTTATTGGCAAACCTGAAAATGCGTCCACCTTTTATCCGGAAATTAAAGCAGGAGACAATCATCTCGATTTTGAGTTTATAAAAAATG
Organism: uncultured Bacteroidaceae bacterium; assembly: GCA_964553465.1. Classification (GTDB taxonomy): domain Bacteria; phylum Bacteroidota; class Bacteroidia; order Bacteroidales; genus CAZKMG01. The sequence continues at coordinate 953 of CAZKMG010000076.1, read as the reverse complement.
TACCCTGGTTGAATGATGAATACACTATAAATAGATATAATCAGGGGTCCGGTATCTATGATTCTATTGGAAACAGTAATTCAGATTTTTATACTGATGATAACCTCGTTAATGGAAACGAATATTGTTATCTTATACGATCAAAAGGGAAAAGAGTCCTTGATGGGAAGGAATATTTTACTTCTAACCTCTCTCATATTGTGTGTGCTACTCCAATTGATACTGTACCACCCTGTCCTCCAATATTGACAGTTAATTCGCTATGCGACAGCGGATATAATGATCTAAGATGGTCTATTATACCAGGAGAATGTTCTGAAGATATTATCAAATATAAAATATATTATTCCCCTCAGAATATTTCACAATTAAGTTTGCTTGACAGTACTTTATCCCGGTCAGATACTTTTTATATTCATAGACCTGAAAATACACTTGCAGCATGTTATTATCTTACTGCAGTAGACTCATTTAACAACGAAAGCATGCCTTCTGTCCAAATATGTGTGGACAAATGTTTTGATTATAAAATCCCAAATGTCTTCACCCCTGACGGTGATGGAATTGGAGATATACTTCATCCCTTTCCTTATCAATTTATTGATAAAATTGACCTGAAAATTTTTAATCGATGGGGGCAACTGGTATATGAAACCAGTGATCCTGATATAAACTGGAATGGGAAATTCAAAAACACAAATCAGATGGTCTCTTCTGGTGTCTACTATTATATTTGTGATGTATATGAATTGAGATTAACAGGTCTTGAGATCAGAAATGTTGTTGGTTTTATTCACGTGTTCTCCGATAATAAAAGCTCAAATAACGCAACTCAATGATCGCAAAAAGAATTAATATTGCTTTAATAATTCTAGCTCTGCCTTTCACAACTTTTACTTGGGCACAATTCTCCTTGGAAAATAATTACCTTCAGGCGAGGGCAAAAATGGATG
>CAZKMG010000075.1:0-12986 GCA_964553465.1 uncultured Bacteroidaceae bacterium | reverse complement strand
TGGAATTTGAGAAATATTTAAGCATGCTGCCTGATTCATCTAATTTACGTCAGAGATTTAGTCAGGTTTTAGATAATTATAGTCTTAAAGATGTCATCACCTGGGTACAGGAAAACCTTCCTACTGGGTCAGTCGACGTTAATATCATGACCAAACTGGATAAAGAGAATTTTAAGGGAGATAAGCAACTTCCAGTTGAATTTAATGATGCGCATGCAGCCCTGAGGGGCTTTGCAGAAAGTAATCTCACTTCATCCGTTGTATTGTCAGCAGGAATGAATCCAAGATTATACAGTTATTTCGAAAATTTGAAAGATTTTTTTCCAGATTCACAGGGTGAACTAAAAAAGAAAATTATTCTTAAAGTCAGTGATTACCGGTCTGCCCTTATCCAGGGAAAATTTCTTGCTAAAAAGGGATTATGGATCTCTGAATACAGGGTGGAATCGGGATTAAATTGCGGAGGACATGCCTTCGCGAGCCATGGTTTTCTATTGGGACCTATTTTGGAGGAATTTAAAAATAATCGTAAGGATCTGATTGATTCTTTGCATGTCATCTATACTAAGGCCCTGTTAGATAAAAATATTATACCCCCAGAGCAAGCTCTCGAAATTAAAGTTACTGCACAGGGAGGTGTTGGTACAGCCGAAGAACATCAATTTCTTCTTAACTATTACAGGCTTGATTCGGTTGGCTGGGGATCACCATTTATGCTTGTTCCCGAAATATGCAACATGGACAGCCATACCTTAAAACTGCTCGCTGATGCCAAAGAAGAAGACCTTTATTTAAGTAATATTTCTCCCCTTGGAGTGCCTTTTAATACAGTTCGTGGTAACACAAAGGACATTGAAAAACAACAACTTATAGATACTGGTAAACCAGGTAGTCCCTGTATGAAGAAATTCGCATGTCTGAATAAAGAATTTACAGAAAGATCAGTTTGTGTCTCTTCCCGACAATACCAGAAACGGAAGCTGGCTGAATTAGATGAACTCGGACTCGATAGAATTGAATATAAACGTCGCTTTGATAAAATAGTTGACAAATGCTGCATTTGCAACGGACTAGGTACATCAGTTCTGATCACGAATAAAATGGATACAAAGCTGGAAGGCAATTCTGTATCAGTTTGCCCGGGCCCAAATATCGCCTATTTTGATGAAGTTGTACCACTCTCCCGGATGGTGGATCATATATACGGAAGAACTAACTTGATAAAAAGAACTGATCGCCCTAACATGTTCCTAAAAGAACTTGAAATATATATTGACTATTTTACAAAAAAAGTGAAAGAATCAGAGAAAATATTAACAACCAAACAAATAGAGTACTTTGATGAATTTCAGATAAACCTGAATAATGGAATTGAGTACTACAAAAAACTCTTTTCACAATCTCGTTATTATCCTAAGGTAAAGAAAGAGGAATTGATGAGGGGATTGGAACAATTGCAAATCAGACTTAATTCAAGACTGGTCCCACAATTTGTTGGTTAAAAATCTCAGCATTTCATGTCCATTATTAAAATACGGTTAAGTAATTGCTTTAATCATTATTAATGAACATTTTCAAACCTGAAATCTTTCAGGGGAACCTTTCTTCTAAAAAATACTTCGAAGGATGGTATTTTAAACATGTTAGCCCCGGGCTTGATTACGTCTATTCATTTATTCCAGGTGTTTCCCTGAATAAAAGCAATTCACATGCATTCATTCAAGTCATTGATGGTATTAAAGGAGAAACCACCTACATTCAATTTCCGCTGGATAGTTTTATTTACCGCAAGGATAAGTTATTTGTCCAGGTTGGGGATTCTATTTTTACTGATGCATACATTGACCTGAGAATAAATCATGGGGACAATATAATTTCAGGGCGATTGGAATATAAGGATATTGTTTCATACCCCAAATCTCTATTTTCACCAGGAGTAATGGGGTGGTATTCATTTGTGCCATACATGGAATGCAAGCATGGCGTAGTTTCCGTGAATCATAAAATAAGGGGGAAATTAAATATATATGGAAAGATAATTGATTTCGAAAATGGACGGGGATATATTGAGAAAGACTGGGGGAAATCATTTCCTGAAGCCTGGATATGGTTGCAATGCAATAATTTCAATATTCCTGATGCTTCTTTAATGATTTCCATCGCAAAAATACCCTGGCTTGGTAGCTTTTTTACCGGGATTCTAGGCTTTTTATATTTCAATCACAAGTTTTACTTGTTCAGTACATATAACGGCTCGAAAATAAGTACTCTCAGATACAGAAATAAAGAATTGGTTATTGGTATTGATCATAGGGATTATCGGCTCAAGATATATGTAAATCATTCTAAATCGAGTGATTTAAAAGCTCCTGTTATGGGTCGAATGGACAGGATAATTAAAGAAAGTATTGATTCGGTGGTGAAAGTCGAGTTATTTCATAAATCCGGAGAACTCCTCTTCAATGATACGGGAATACGTGCAGGACTTGAAATCATTGAACAAATCTTTAACATTGTAAATATTAAATAATATCAATTTTACTCAGATGATTCATGGATATTAACCCAATCTTGTACAATTTTCTAATTGATCCCTTGTTAATTAAAATGAGGGAAATAATAGGGAGTAATATTCCTGATAATGCCATTGTTATCGATATCGCCTGCGGTACGGGAGCTCAATCCTTTTACCTGGTGAATAAATGTAGGAGTGTTACAGGAATTGATATCTGGGATCCCATGATAACCTATGCAGAGAAGAAAAGACAAAACCTTAATATTCACAATCTTGTTTTCAATGTTGCAGATGCAAATGATCTGAGCCAATTCGCTGATAAGGAATTTGACTATTCGATCATGACTCTTGCTTTACACCAATTTCCGCCAAGTGGGCGTTACCAAATATTAAAAGAAACAATCAGAATTTCAAAAAAAATAATCATTACAGATTACGCAGTTCCACAACCCCGGAATTTATATGGATGGTTTGTTCCGCTCATTGAAAGATTAGCTGGTGTTGAGCACTATAAGAACTTTAAAGATTATACTAACACGGGTGGAGTACAAAAAATAGCGCTTAAGTCAGGTCTTAAGTTGACAAAGCAGTTGGTCTTTGGCAAACGAACGTTTGTAATGAAAGTTTATTAGAAGGAGAAAGCTTCAGCTATAAGCATTTCCAGTCGATAGGGTAACTAAGTACTATCTTCAGCTATCATCATCCTGGTATTTCACAGATGATCTTTTCATAATTACTTATACTCAGCGATTGACCCATTGATATTTATCGTCACTTCAGGATTCAATACATATTCAAGCTTATACTTTAACTGTCAATGTTCCATTCAAAGACAAAACCTCCTCAGCAAGCTTTCTCTTTCAAAGAACCTCTATTTGCTTCTTTTAACAACTTATTGCCCGAAAAATGATAGATGTGGTAAATTGGGCTGTTATTTATCAGATTTTTTTCTTGCTGGCTTTGAAACTTTCGCTCTACTATTATAATTTAATGCAAGTTCAATCCAATAATCAAAGTCACCCCTGGTTTTCATTCCATCCTCTTCAACCATTATCCAGCCCTTCATGGGTCTACCAGTGAAATCCATAGGTCTACACCCTCTTTTTTCCAATGCTTCTTCAAATACTTCGAGATCAATCCGGCATATTAGTTCATCTTTGATAATGCCAACACACATTTTATTATTATACATAAATGCCAGTCCTCCCATCATTTCCTTTTCTTCAACCTTATTAAGTTCGGCAAATTTCTCTCGTATTCTGTTTGCCAGATTTTCATTATAAGCCATATTAATAATATATAATAATTTTTGTAATAAACTTATATGTTATAAAAGTAGTCAATCTTCAAAATACACTTTTGATCTGAAATATATGTTTTTTTGAAAATTATTTGTTTAATTGTTATATATTTCTAACTTTGTGTTAGATTTATATAACTAATATTTATAATAATGAAAAAAGTTATCATTCTTTTCATCGTTGTAATAGCTGCAATTAGCAGTGCTATTGTCTGGATAATAAATTCAGATCAGCCTCTCAGCCTTGATAATTCATCGCCATTGATTTTTATCATTTTTATTGTCCTTTTTGCTATTCTTGTAGGGTGGAAAAGACTAAAAAACATTAGGAGAGGTGAACCGGTTGCGGATGAGTTATCGAAGAAGATACTTCTCAAAGCATCATCAATTTCATTTTATATTTCATTATATACCTGGATAATAATGATATATATAAGTGATAAGGTAAATGTTGAAACACATACTTTAATCAGTGCCGGTATTCTTGTGATGACTGTAATATTTATTTTAAGTTGGGTATTTTATCAACTTAAAGGATTGAAAGATGTATAACCGGATAAAAGAATATAGAGCAAGATTTAATCTTACTCAAGATGACCTGGCAAAAAAAGCCGGAGTAAGAAGAGAGACCATAGTCTTTCTTGAGAAGGGGAAATATAATCCGTCATTAAAATTGGCCCATGACATAGCAACAATATTTGATACTAAAATTGAAGACGTTTTTATTTTTGAACCTCACTAAGGTGGATAACAATAATTCCTGTTTTTCATAAGGATTATCAAAGCCTAATAAGTTATAAGTCGGATCAGAAATACGGTTCCTTCTTAAAGATTGTCAACGACATTGAATTCATATATCAATGAATAAATCTGGTAATCTAGAGCTCACCATTTTATGAGTCAATAGCTTTATCATTATTTGGCAGTTTCATCCAAAAATATGACCTTCGTATCCTGAAATTATAAACATGTGTAGATTAACAAATGTAAATTTTACTTGTTTATTATGAAGGAGAAGGGATATGAAATTTATACTCTAATAATACCGGGTAAATTATTTAAAATATCATTATGAAGAAATCGGTTTTATTTCTGGTTATTATATTTTTAGTAATATTTACTGAAACATTTGCAGTGAATTTCAATTGTATAAATACATTTTTTGTTGATCCAGATGATTCTGTCAGCAGAGTTCCTGAAAATTGGTTTAACCTGGATGTAAAAAACGATAATTTTAATGGACTGAGTACCGACAGGGCCTACAATGAATTACTAAAAAACAAAACTTCAAAGAAGGTTGTTGTTGCTATCCTTGATACAGGTGTGGATTTCAAACATGAAGACCTGAAAGACAGGATTTGGATAAATACCGCTGAAATTCCTGATAATGGGATTGATGATGACAAAAACGGTTATGTAGATGATGAGAGGGGATGGAACTTTATCGGGGGTAAAGACGGGACCTCTGTGTCACATGATACCTATGAAGTAACCCGGTTGTATGCCAAATATAAGTCAAAATTTGAAAACATGGATACGCTGGCCCTTTCTGTTGCGGATAAAAAGGAATATAAGATATATAAGAAACTAAAGGCGGACTATGAGGAACTTAAGGAAAGAGATGAAGGTATGTTAATTTCCATCCTTGCTATGAAAGACAGATACGATGATGCTAAGAAAATTGTGTTATCTTATCTTGGCACGGACTCATGTTCACTTAAGCAGTTGCAGGAAATCAATTCGGACATTGACAGTCTGAATATTGCTGTTGAATTTTTAACCAGGCTAAAAAAACAGAATTTCAGTCCTGATATAATCCAAACCGGGATAGAAAAAGTTGGAAATATGTTAAATTTTGGACTTAATATGGAATTTGATCCAAGATATATTGTAGGAGATAACTATGATAAACCGGATGACCGGTTTTACGGGAATAAAGATGTTGCTGGTCCTAATCCCTTCCATGGAACTCACGTTTCTGGAATTATCGCTGCAAACAGGAACAATAATATTGGAATCCAGGGTATAGCCAATGATGTTGAACTGATGATCATCCGTGCTGTTCCTGACGGAGACGAACGTGATAAAGATGTTGCCAATGCTGTCATTTATGCAACAGATAAAGGAGCCCGGATTATTAACATGAGTTTCGGTAAGGGATATTCACCTTATAAAGCTTATGTGGATGAGGCTTTTAAGTATGCTTCTGACCATGGTGTATTACTGGTACATGCCTCAGGAAATGATTCTGAGAATAATGATAAAGTCTCGAATTACCCTTCCCGGTATTATTTAAATGGTAATAAATGTAAGACATGGATTGAAGTTGGAGCTCTTTCTTCAAATAAAGGGCCATATCTGGTGGCTGGTTTTTCTAATTATGGGAAGAAAAATGTTGACCTTTTTGCTCCGGGAATGGATATATATTCTACTATTCCAGGACAGCGGTACAGGAGCGCTAATGGTACAAGTATGGCTGCCCCAATGGTTACTGGAGTAGCAGCATTAGTCTGGTCTTACTACCCTGATCTCTCCGCAACCCAGTTAAAACATATCCTCCTTAAATCGACTGTTAAATTTAAAAAAGAAAAAGTATTACTTCCCGGTGATCCTGAAAAAACTGTAAAATTTAGAAAGTTATCAAAAACCGGTGGTGTGGTGAATGCCTATAAAGCTCTGCAATTGGCCGGCAGGAAGGGAAAGTAGCCTTTAAAACCAGGACCAGATACTATGGGTCATGGCCCAAGTGTTCCTGGAAATTTGTATAGAATTATTAAATTCTATCTGTAAGGATTAATCTATTAATGGATTGAAATAATTATAAAATGAATGGGAAAAATTGGAAGTTTAAATCTGGAATAACTCTTATCATTATATCTATTTTCTTTTTCATTTTTCTCCCCATCATCCCATTCCTTGAACTAAGTAACAGAACAAAAATAACTTTATCAAGTGTGGTCTTTATATTAGCAGAAGTTTTATTCTACCTGGGAGGGTTTTTAGTTGGGAAAGAACTTATAATACGTTACAAATCATATCTGCATCCAAAAAACTGGTTCCGGAAGAATAAAAATGGTTTGGAATAGGCCATAAAATATTTTAGTTCCGGAAAAGGTTTTATTATTGTTCGGCCTTAACGAAGAAGATTGGGGGAAAGATGTATGTGCAGATTGTACTGGCATATAGACATTAAAAAATCTGTGAAATATGAAATTTAACTCATCCAATGAAATGGATAGTAATAAACAAATGTTTTTATAAATATACTTAACTAATATTTTCAGCATATGAAAAGGATATTCCTGTTCCTGCCCATATCTCTTTTATTAAATTGTAGTCATCCAGGAGGAGAGACCGTGGGAACAATAAATATTGTATCTGAACTGATGCAGACTGATCATGAATTTTCGGATTTTTCCGTCAGAAACGGTATGAAAGCTGCATTTCTGAAATATGCTGACGAAGAAGCAGTTATTCTTAGACCAAATGCTTATCCAATTAAAGGAATTGAAGCCATCCGGGAAACCTTCGCTTCCCGAACTGATACTTCCTTTATCCTCAGCTGGAAACCCCTTAAGGCTTTTCATTCAGAATCTGGCGAATTAGGTTACACGTATGGAATATATACCCTATCTGTTCAAGATAGCGTTAAATACGGGACATATATTACAATCTGGAAAAAAAACGATGGTTACTGGAAGTTTGTCCTTGATACCGGTAATGAAGGTCTGGTTGAGTGAATTTTCTTACTTTGTTAAAAAAATCTGCATTAAAAAACAAAAGGAATCTTGACTTTGTCGTAAGGAATAAATACCTTGAATTCGCAAATTTTCTTCTTAAATAGAGATTTCTCTATCAGAAAGTTGCCAGAGAAGCCGAAAACTGAGAGAGTAGGCATAATTAAAACATTTTTTTCATGGTCATATTAATTGTGATTTACATAGCAATAATCGCATTAATGATTGCTTCTTGTTGGACTATTTTCAAAAAAGCAGGTAAGCCCGGATGGGCATGTATCATTCCGTTTTACAACATAATCGTATTGTTGCAAATAGTTGGAAAACCATGGTGGTGGTTGTTACTGATGCTTATTCCAATTGTGAATATTGTATTTGCAATCTGGATGTTAAATCTGCTTTCCAAAAGTTTTGGTCAGGGTGTTGGATTTACAATCGGACTATTATTATTGAGTGTAATTTTTTTACCGATCCTGGCATTCGGTAGTTACACATATGCAGGACCAGCTGGAAAATAGTTTTATAATATGTTGAATGAAGATAAGATTGGCTGTCCTTCCTGGATGGCCTTTTTTTTATTTATCATCAGTAAAGTTCTGTCAAGTTTCATGAGAAGTACATGAAAACCAATGCTTATAATAAAAAGAATTCAACATAGAAGTGTGTCGATTTCATATTTAAAATAATATTGCTTATATAATTACTTTTTATAATCTCATGATTATATTTTCTTTAACTATTTAATGTTTTAAATAGTAATATAACCAGACCAGTATGAATTATCCTATTAAATAAATTATTTAGTGTGTGAAAACCTATCATATCTTTCACATTTTAACAATCTATGCTTATCACCTATTCAGAATTATTCGAAACCTTCAGATTAATCCTTATTTCAAAAGGATTTTCTTCAGAAAGAGCCGGTTTATCTGCTAAACTCTTTGCAGATGCTAGTCTTGACGGTGTTTATTCTCACGGAATAAATCGTTTTGCAGCACATATTAAAGATATTGAGGACGGGATTATTCATGTTGAGGCATTCCCCGAAAAAATAGGAGGAAACCATTCAATTGAGCGTTATGATGGGAAATTAGGACCCGGGAATCTGAACGCTTGGTTTTGCATGGACAGAGCCATGAATCTTGCATCCCAATCTGATATAGGATGTGTTGCAATAAAGAATACCAACCATTGGCTAAGAGCAGGTAACTATGGATGGCAGGCTGTTGAACAAGGATATATAGGGATCTGCTTTACAAACACTATCCCTAACATGCCCCCCTGGGGCGGAAAGGATGCAAGAATCGGGAATAACCCAATAGTAATTGCAATACCTGGAAAGCATGGTCATCTGGTACTTGACATGGCTACTTCCCAATATTCCTATGGTAAGTTGAACTTATATTCCATGGAATCCATGCCTTTACCCTTTCCTGGAGGATTTGGTGTCAATGGGGAACTCACGACTGATCCCGAAGCTATACTTCAAACCCAGAGGGTTCTGCCTGTTGGATTATGGAAGGGATCCGGATTGACCATGATGATTGATCTGCTTGTTGCTGGTCTTTCGGGAGGGGCCATTTCAAAAGATATAGGCAACAGGGAGAGGGAATATGGTGTTTCACAAGTCTTTATAGCTATTAAACCATATTACGAAAATGCTGCGGAATATTTTGGTATCAAAATGGATGAATTAATTCAATACACCAAGTCCTCCAGACTGGCAGGCCCTGAATCAGAAATTTATTATCCCGGAGAAAGATCTTTAAAAACCAGGGCAAGAAATTCAAAAAATGGCATACCGGTAAATGAAAAAGTTTGGATGGAGATTAAAAAATTTCTTGATTAGTTCATATCTTTAATTATTAGGATGTCAGTATAAATAAAATAATTCAAACGAATTCTGATCTAATCGTTTTATTAAAGAAATAATTTATAAACTACATGCCATTCAAGGTTGCCAAATTCAGCCTCTTTAGTAGAAAAATTACCTGGCAGATCATCCTTGGGATATTGATGATATCCTTTGCAGTGTACTTCATTAAAAGTCAACACCTGGAATTGCAAAGCATAGGAAAAACCCTCAGGACATCAAAAATGGGCTATGTTTTATTAGGATTTGCACTAACCCTAATTTATATTCTTTTTCAGGGATTAATGTATGTTATGAGTTTTCTGACAATTAATAAAAAAATCCCGCTAAAATCAGCCATTAATCTTTTTCTTAAAAGAAACCTTATTAGCATTTTTCTTCCTGCCGGAGGTATTTCATCCCTGGCTTTTTTTTCAAAAGAAATAGAAGATGAGAATATATCTAAAAACCAAATTCATTTTGGGTCTTTTGTATTTGCAATTAATGGAATATTGTCAGTACTGCTCATTGCATTTCCTGCATTAGTATTCCTGTTTCTAAAAAAATCTATAACCAAAGATGAAGGTTTTGCATTTTCCTTTCTTATGCTTTTAATCGCTTTTCTTTTTATTGCAGGAATATCTTTGTATAAAGGGGGTTGGGCATACCGGTTGATCTCAAGGATCGTCCCTTCTGTTATTTTAACACTCGATGATCTGAAAGATCAGGATTTCAGACTTACCTATTTTTTCAGAACCCTGGCTTTATCTGTATGCATCGAAATTATTGGTATAAGTCACTTCTTCATATCTATGCTTGCCCTGGGATTTCATGGAAGCCTCGAGGTAGCTATTATTGGTTATATTGTAATGGTCTTACTTCTCATCGTATCTCCATTTTTAAGAGGATTAGGCGCGATTGAAATCAGTTTAACTTTTATTCTTGTCCAGTATGGTTTTAATCTTATACAGGCAGCTTCTATTACTCTGATTTTCAGAATTTTTGAGTTCTGGTCTCCTCTTGCTGCCGGTATTATCTCCTTCCTCAGCAAACGAACACTGATTATTTACAGGATACTACCGTCATTTATTATCTTTTTTCTTGGAATCATTAACATTATCTCTGCTATCACTCCTGAAATCCCTTCCAGGATCAGGTTAATACAGGATATATTTCCGGAAAACCTGATTTACATTTCTAATTTTCTTATTCTGGTTTCAGGCTTCATCCTGGTAACTTTATCCATCTATCTTTTTAGGGGAGTTAATCGTTCCTGGTGGTTAACTATTTGTATTGTAGGCTTTTCAGCATTTGGACATATTATTAAAGGTGTGGATTTCGAAGAATCAACCATTGCGATCATAGCTTTTATTTCACTTCTGCTAACAAAAGAACATTATAAAGTCAAAACAGATCCCAGATTTAGAAAACGAGGACTAACAACATTTGCATTAATATTGTTTGCAGTTTTGTTATACGGCATTGTCGGACTTTATTTCCTTGACAATAAAGAGTTCGGAGTGGATTTTTCATTAAAAGCAGCAACTTCCGCGATATTAAAGCTTTTTTTCCTTTTTGATACAAGTGTCCTTGTACCAAAAACCATCCTGGCGAAAGATTTCCTGTATAGTATATATGTATCGGGTTTTATTGGAATGATTATCTTAATTTATTCATTTATTAAACCATTTTTTATTAGCTATACACCAGATAATTCCGAGCAAACAAGAGCAGAAAATTATGTAAAGATATATAGCAAATCCGCCCTGGATTATTTTAAAACATATGGTGATAAATCGTATTATTTTTCAGAGGATGAAGAGGGATTTATTTCATTCCGGAGCGAGAAGAATATTGCGGTAGTTCTTGAGGACCCTGTAGCTGCGGATCAGCAAAGTATGAAGAATCTGATTATTTCGTTTGATCAACATTGCAGGGAAAATGGGCTTATTTGTTTTTATTATCGGGTACCGGAATCTTCGCTGCAACTATATAATAGTCTTGGGAAAAAATCATTACTGATCGGACAGGAAGCAGTATTAGATATTCAAAGTTTCTCGCTTGAAGGACGAGAAATGAAATCGATTAGGAATGCTTTTCATAAAAATGAAGAAATGGGATTTGTAGTGAAGTATAATGAACCTCCACAGAAAGATGGCTTGATACAAAAGTTAAAACAAGTATCAGATGAGTGGCTTATTTCTATGAGACGTAAAGAAATGGTTTTTACACAGGGAATTTTTATTGACGCCGAACTTAAAAAATATCCTGTTTTTACCGTTGAAAACTCTGAAGATAAAGTCGTCGCATTTGCTAATATGGTGCCAGTTTTTATTCCAGAAGAGGTCACCTACGATATGATTCGAAAATCAAATAGCGCACCCAACGGAATTATGGATTTTTTAATGGTTCATATTTTTATGCACTACAAAAATCTGGGTTATAAAACAATAAACTTGGGTTTGGCTCCACTATCTGGTTTAGAACAAAGTCAGAAAAACAGGGAAAAAGTGATTTATTTTGTATCGGAACGAATAAGGTCATTTCAACATTTCAAAGGCTTATATGAGTATAAAGATAAATTTAAACCCTCATGGTATAATAAATATCTGATTTACGAAAACAGTTACGATTTAATAAAATTCCCGGGAGCATTAGCCAAGGTATCCCATCCCGATTATGTATTAAAATAATATTACCAATACGTATGATTATTGAAGCTTTTTTACAATCACTTAGGGACTTTACGCTGTTAACCCAAGGGAAATACGAATTAACCGGGTAACGAAGTGCTGTCGTCACGGCATCACAGCATCACGACTTGACGTAGTAACAAGGTTACGAGGGGAAGATTAAGAATTAAAGGAATATGAATATTAGTTTACATTATAACAATAATCATTAAAAATTATGGAAAAAAGCATAAAAGGAACCCGTACCGAACAAAACCTTCTTAAAGCATTTGCCGGTGAATCACAGGCAAGGAATCGGTATGAATTCTTCATGAAAGTTGCCCGGAATGAAGGTTATGTGCAGATCAGCAATTTCTTCCAAAAAACTGCTAACCAGGAAAAAGAACATGCGAAGAGATTCTTTAAATTCCTTCAGGGTGGAGATGTTGAAATAACGGCCAGTTATCCGGCAGGGATTATTGGAACTACGGTTCAAAACCTCAAGACTGTTGTAATGGGTGAGAAAGAAGAATGGACGAAACTATACCCTGAATTTGCAGAAATTGCTAAACAGGAAGGATTTAATGAAGTAGCTGTAACCTTTAAAATGATTGCTAAGGTTGAAGCTGAACACGAAAAAAGATATCTTAAACTTCTTAAAAATATTGAAGAAGGAACAATATTCGAGAAAAAGAGGAAAGTTCGCTGGGTTTGTAGCAATTGTGGATATGTTCATGAAGGTGAAAAAGCTCTTGAAAACTGCCCGGCCTGCCAGCCTCCGAAAGCATATTTTGAGATTGAGGAAGAAAATTATTAAAAAGCTGTTTGAAATGAAGTGTAGAAATAGTAAACATTAAATCTTATATCATCAAAATATGCCATGAAAAAATCTATAATTTACTAAGAATCA
>CAZKMG010000074.1:8485-13029 GCA_964553465.1 uncultured Bacteroidaceae bacterium | reverse complement strand
CTTCCCATCTTCCCTGTTACAACCTGTGAAGAAAAGAAATCTCCCATCTGCAGAAATGGTCTGAGCTCCCTCATTATCATAAGTATTAATCGGAACTCCAACATTTTTTCGTTTTCCCCAACCACCTTCTTTGTTTTTAACTGAAACATAAAAATCTTCCTGCATACTTGCCTTTTTTATCGGTGAAGCTGGATCAACAGGTTCCAGAACAGTTATAAAAAGTTTATTCTCATCCAGCGAAAGGGAAGGCCAGTATTCACTTCTGTCCGAATTAATTGAATCTCCTAAATTTATCGGATTAAAAGGTACGGGACTATTTATCTGATGAATGGCCCATTGACATTTTTTAATAAAATTTTCACCTTCATTGGCAGGTGTTTTATTGAAAATACCAAGTGTGATGAATTTATTTGCATGAGCCATGGCTTCCTGATACATTCCCTCATTATATTCGACTGTAGCCAGAATTAGATACCCTGATGGATAATATTTTGGATTAATATCAAGTCCGGTTTCAAAATATTTAATTGCCTTATTATATTCCTCCTTATCTTTATATATTTGAGCCATCATCAAATAAGCCTCTTTAAATTTATCATCTTCTTTTATTACTTTCTCTAGATGCTTAATTGCATTTGTATAATCCTTCCCGTTAAAGCAGTTTAGTGCTATTTCAAAGTGATGAATGGCTTTCTTTGAAGTTGACTGGTACTTAGCTTGAGAGAAAACCATTAGTGGAAACATGACCAAAAGAATAAGTAAGCTTTTCATCCGTAAAGATTTAATTTTTTAAAGGGCGAATAGCCTATCATACATATTAAACAGGAGAACCAATTATGAACTATTATGAATTGTATTCATCTATTTTTGACATCGATGAAACTTTATGCTCGGTTGTGATTTTTACCAATCACCCGGTATTAATCATATCAGGATTGGAATAAGTGTGAAAGTTAATCATTAATTGGATAATAGACAATGGAAGATCTGATGGTGAAATACACCTATTAAAATTTTTATAAATATTCTGACTTTAAACAATCCTTTTACATTACAGTAATGCTGGTCTTTTCAGGGGATATGCATAAATTTGTGAGCCTGCAGGGAAACTCGCCAAACAGGATTCAATTTTACAAAATCAATAATAACTGGAATAATGTCCCGATAAGATTTCCATTCTGGTTGCAAAAAAAGTTTACATGTATTATTAACAAGAGTCGCATTTTTTATAGCCCAATTAATATCGGAAGGTTTTGCAATAATAACTTTTAACTCGTGTGCCAGACCATAAATTTCTTCTATTGGTGGCTGCTGCATTTTTGGAGACAAACAAATCCAATCCCATATCCCACTCAAAGGATATGCCCCTGAAGTTTCAATAAATGTTTCAATATTTTTATTTTTAAGTTGCTGGCAAAGGTACCCAAGGTTGTACATCAAAGGTTCACCTCCAGTAATTACTGCAGCAATTGCACCTGTACTTATTAGATTTTGCACTACCTTATCAACAGCTACAACTGGGTGAAGATCAGAATCCCATGAGAATTTTGTATCACACCAGGCACAACCAATATCACAACCACCGATTCGAATAAAATACGCAGGTTTCCCCATATGAAATCCTTCTCCTTGAATTGAGTAAAACTCCTCAACAATGGGTAATTCCCTATCCTCTTTTAGAAAATACTGATCTTTTATCAATTTTACAGATTTGAAGTACAAATTTAGCAGATCACCTTCTCACATAAAAAGAAATAACTATTCTTTTCTTATTAGTTTAAATTGCCAGACACTATTAGATATTTTCTGTAAGTAAAAATATATTAACACCTCGTTGTGAATTTAAATATTACTATGATATCAGAGTTTTTAGCAGTGAATTAAAATATATTCATGATACTTAAAGAAATATTTCTAGTTTCATAAGCTAATTATAAAGGAAAAATGAAGATATAGAATTTATATTGATTTAATGAAGAGACATTAAATCAACATCTTAGCTTATAAAAAATGTTTCAGAATCCATAACATTTTAAGAACTTTCCAAAAAATTCAGTGTTGTCATAAATACCGGAAAAATTTTCAGATCCGGGTCCGAATGCATATACCGGAACCATCACTGCAGTATGTCCTTTGGTTGAAAATTCTAATTTCACTTCGTGTTTCTCCAAATTACCGTTCACATTGGTTACTCCTCCTGTTTCATGGTCTGCAGTAACAACTACCAAGGTATGTCCATCTTTTAGAACAAAGTCAAGTGCCACCCCTAACGCCTCATCAAAATCAAGAGTCTCATCGATTAATATTTTGCTATTGTTCTCATGCCCCGCAAAATCAATCTCGGAACCCTCAACCATCAAAAAAAATCCATTAGAATTCTTCCTTAAAACTTCAATAGCCTTTCCTGTTGCAAGAGGAAGCATATTCCCTCTGCCTTTAAGTCGATAGGGATTATTACCAGGTGCTGTCAAACCTGCCAGTTTCTCAGACTCAGATTTAATGATTTCATTCATGGAAGTATCTACTTCAAAACCTTTGTACTTAAGACTGTCTATAAGATTTAATCTGTCAGGTCTTTTTGCAAAATGATCATAGCCACCACCAATGAAAACATCAATATCAGTTTTTAAAAAATCAAGGGCAATAGCATCATGATTAGCTCTGCTGGAATTATGAGAAATAAAAGAGGCGGGAGTAGCATCCGTAATGGAGGAAGTTGACACCAAACCGGTTGCAAGGCCATGATCTTCAGCTATTTCCAAAATGGATTTATAAATCGTTCCATCAGGGCTCTCTCCTATTACTCCATTATTAGTTTTTTTCCCAGTTGCCATTGCAGTACCTGAAGCAGCTGAATCTGTAATATACTTGTCAGAAGAAAAAGTCTTTTGCAATCCAGTATGTGTACATCTTTCTAAATTCAAGGGTTGATCAGAAACCGTCATGGCAGCATATACTGTGGCAAGTCCCATACCATCACCAATCATAAAAATAATATTTCTTACTTCTGAAGTACCGGGGAGACTTATCTTATTTGATGGCTGCCATGAAAGAAGAAAGCAACCGAAGATTAAAAAAGTGATTAACTTTATAATTTTATTCATTGTTATAATAATTTAGAGTTTTCAAATGTATCATTTTACTTTTTCATGTTCAAATAATTCAAATTCAAAGATCAGAATAGTTTTATGGAAAAAATAGTAAAAATTTATTTTAAATAAACCAGACATAAATTTTTCAATCTCAGAAAACTAGTTAAAATTTAATTTCACGGCTAAAATTATTTAATTATTTTTGTCAGCTTAAAAAATTATTTATTTCCTAAATAAAATGAAAAACCCGGTAAAGACAGGACTTGCTTCTTTTGGGATGTCAGGCCGTGTATTTCATGCGCCCTTATTAAATACGAATGAGGGCTTTGAATTATCTGCAGTTTTTGAGCGGTCCAGGGCTGATTCTAAACAATTATATCCTCAGGTAAAAGTATACAGAACATATGAAGATATGCTTTCAGATGAATTACTTGAATTAGTTGTTGTAAACACACCTGACCATTTGCATTATGAAATGACTAAAAAAGCCCTCGATGCTGGTAAAAATGTAGTAGTCGAGAAACCCTTTACTCAGAAATTCTCCGATGCTATTGAATTAGCTGAAATTGCTAAAAAAAAGAATTTAATACTTTCTGTTTTTCATAATCGTCGCTGGGATGGTGATTTTATGACGGTTAGAAAAGTAGTTGAGGAAAAAATGCTTGGACGACTTGTTGAGTATGAATCGCATTTTGACCGATTCAGGAACATCATTGCTGAGGACACCTGGAAGGAGGAATCTCATGGTGGAGTTGGAACTTTGTACAATCTAGGTTCTCATCTTATCGATCAGATTATAGTTTTATTCGGACGACCACTTTCTGTTTATTCAACTATTTTTACATTTCGGACAAACGGGAAAATTGATGATAATTTCGAATTATTATTTGAATATCCTGCTTTGAAAGTTACTGCTAAAGCCAGTCTTCTGGTTAGGGAACCAGGCCCTCGTTATACCTTGCATGGTACTGAAGGATCATTTTTAAAATGGGGCATTGATCCACAGGAGGAAAAACTGAAGGCAGGTATTCTGCCTGTTGGAAAAGAATGGGGTAAGGAAAAACAAAAGGATTGGGGTATTTTAAACACCACAATAAATGGTAAACATTTCAGGGGAAAGTTAGAAACAGTGCCAGGTAATTATCATGGCTATTATGACAGTATGTATAAATCGATCAGGGAAGGTGTTAAACCCGAAGTTACAGCTGAAGATGCGGCATATATAATTAAAATTATCAATGCTGCCTGGGAAAGCCAGTCCAAAGGGAAAAAAATAATTCTGGGATGAAGGGGAAGAGAATTTGAAATAGTGAGAATATTAGTGAGTAAGAGATTTTTCCAGCTAGTTTAAGAAAAATTAAAAGTTAAGAATTTTGAATATTAATAGCGAATAGCGAATTATGAATCACTGAACATGGGTATGTGTGTGCAATTAATTACCCCTGAGGATTA
>CAZKMG010000074.1:0-8475 GCA_964553465.1 uncultured Bacteroidaceae bacterium | reverse complement strand
ATATTTGGAGCCAGAGCCCATACCTCTGAAATAAAACATATATCAAAACTACCCCACTCAATCCAGACTATAAGATTAAATTGCTATGTGCAGCTGCAATGGATAATTGTAAAGGGCAAAACCTTATTGTGAATCCTCCCTGCCACCATAGTATATAATGATTTTTAATAGCGCCGGGCCGGAATCCCGGCTTTGGATCGGGATAAGAATGTGGGAATTGAGTATTAATTCTTGATTGATAAATTTTTATTTTATAA
The DNA here is from genome assembly GCA_964553465.1 of uncultured Bacteroidaceae bacterium. Lineage (GTDB taxonomy): Bacteria > Bacteroidota > Bacteroidia > Bacteroidales > CAZKMG01. Next base: position 8,218 of record CAZKMG010000074.1, on the reverse strand, counting down.
TGAAAAATCCCTTCCTTAAAATAACTTTGATATGGAAATCATTGATTGAAAGACCAGTCGGTATTATAATGCATCTACTCCGTATAAAAAGTTTTTTCTAAACTGTCAATCTCTACTTTACTGAAAGAACCGCTATTTTTGAAAAGTATTTTGTGTCTAAAGGTTATTGAATCTCCTTTTTGTAATTCTTTTTGTAATCCAGGAAGATCAGGCTGGTATGATTTCCTACCTAAATTATTGACTGCAAAAAGCCCATAGTCTCTGGTGTGCCAATAAGCCGGGAAACTGAAATTTTTTGGATGGTCGAAAATTAATATTGAAATGGAATCCTGTTCTTTAATCGCAGTGATTTCGACCCATTTGTTCGATGTTCCCCAAGTCTCTACTCCACTTGTTCCATTACTTCCACTATACATCCCGGATTTACCTTCATCATGTATCAACCTTGTTTTGGATATATTCCCTGTTGAATCAATAAGGAATTCAGCCTTATTATTATCAAATTGAAATTCTCTGGCAAGGCGAATAGCAAACAATCCCTCTTTATTATCATTAAGAGTTATCGCAGTATTAGCTGTGAGTGTTGTTATGCGGGTTATTGACCAGATAGATTTAGCTTCATCAAGGATAAAATTTGTTTTTTCATATAGCAATATTTCTCCTTCATTATTTCTCCATCTGGAAACGGTAAAAAATCTCACAACCTGTGAATTATTTTTCACAATCTGAAAGCTGTCAACTTCAATCTTACCATACAAATGTTTATTTTCTTTGGGGATTGCATCAGAATTATTCCAGAAATCTATCCCATTCACATTACCAAAATTGAACCAGATCCCTGTTTGGTGTGGGTGATCAACAGGTTCCCATATCATCGGACGAAGAGGATACCCACGGGTAATTTCAATCCCATTTAATGTTTTAACCGGCCAAAAAAAAGGTTTATAGAGTGTATCAGAAAAATTGTAAGTTGCAAGATATTTATTACTATAATAAACGAGGAGACTTTTTCCAGATAATTCAACAAAAAAACTTCCTTCAATCGATCTGGATGGTTTTTTATTCGCAAATGAGTAAGAAATAATTATTAATAGAAAAATAAAGAAAAATCTCATGGAATCATGTTTGACTGAAAATCAATTCCTAAATATATTTATTAATCCAGATCACATAGTATAAATTATATTTATCTGCTTAATAATTATTTTAAATTATGCTACCAACATGAATTTTGATCCAATATGGTAAAAATCATTTTGTTAATTTAATACTTTAATCTTTATACTCCGAAAAGATACTCCACCTCCATGATCCTGTAGTAAAATATGTCCGGATTCCTCTTCTCCAAAACCTGTATCTCCTTTAAACTTACTATCTGCAACACGCTTCCTGAAATCAGCGCTCCCCCTTTCGAATTCAGCTACTTTGAATCCATTTAACCAATGTTCTACATGTTTTCCTTTTGATATAATTCGTATATTATTCCATTGACCTACTGGATTAGCTCTTACTCCTTCAGCTTTTATTAAATCATAAAGAGAAGCGAAAGCAAGCGTACCTTTTTGACTATCCCTCTGATTTTCAGGAACATTACTTAAGTCAAGTACTTGATATTCCAATCCGAGACCTGATCCAGGTATACTTTTATCGGTTTCTTTAACAAAATATTTTACACCACTATTCGCACCTGGTTCTAATTTTGCCTGTAATTGCAAATCAAAATCAGAATATTCATCCATTGTAATAATGTCACCACCTATATTGCGTTTTTCGCCAAAAACAAAACTATCATCAGGTACAACTGTCATCATTCCTTTTTCGATCACCCAACCTCTTATAGGAAAACTTTGGCTTCCGAACCTCCTCCATCCATTAGATGTATTACCATCAAACAGTAGTTTCCATCCACCCTCAATCTCATCTTCCGTCAGTTTATTCACAAGGTATGCTTTAGAAGGTGCCGTAGTAGTCAAAGTAAACTTGTCCAGATCCTTAGTCAGAATTCTGATGTTTTTCCAGGAAATCTGTTTATTAAGCATCGAGCTGTCAGTAATAGCGTGAACCTGAAGCGCTATAAAACCACTATCTGTAGTTTCGTCATAGAGATTTGTAACTGGAACGCCATTAATCCAGGTTTTGATATGATTTCCAATGGCTTCTACCCTCGCTTTGTTCCATTGTCCGTTAATAAATGCATTTCTGGCAGATTCCTGCTCTGGCTCATTCACCGGGTATAACCATCCATTTCTGGCTTCATCATAGATACCTCCCGTAAAGCGTCGGGGGGATGGGTCAATCTCTATTTGATAACCATGTACTCTTCCATTCTGGTACTCTGGCAAACTAAGGGATCTGAACTGGACTCCGCTGTTCATGCTTGGATCCACCATAAAATCAAATTCAAGGATAAAATCACCATAATTTTTTTCTGTGCATAAAAATGAATTCGGCGTATTAAAAATAGTAGTTCCAACAATCATGGAATCTTTGGCTTCAAAAGAAGCTTGTCCATTTCTTTGAATCCAGCCGGTAAGATCTTTCCCGTTATACAGATTTTGCCATTCTGTTTCAGATCTTTTTGAACAGGATACAGATACAATGAATAATATCCCTGTAAGTGTATAATTTAATAAAGTTTTCATTTATTTAAATTTATAAGTTATGAAGTTATGAAGTTATGAAGTTATGAAGTTATTAGGTTAGTAGGTTTGGCTGTAAAAGTTTAATATTTTACATATAAAATTTATATTAAATATAAACCCGTTGTGCGATTGAAATATTGTAATGATCAGTCCTTGTGTGCTTTGTGTTTTTCTTTGTGAACTTTGCGGTAAAAATATTTAACCACAATGGCCACGAAGGATTCCACAGAGAGTTCACAAAGATCTTCATATATGCTTATAAATCAATGTATTAATTTTTCAAAATTTGTAAAAATATTAGGATATGTTTTAATCGCACAACACGTTAATTATAAATTACTTAAAAGGGTTTTTAGCCATAATTTAAATTCATCACCAAAATCATCTCTTTTTAATCCAAAGATAACGTTTGTCTTTAAAAAATCCAGTTTATTTCCAATGTCATGTCTTACGCCATCGAATCTAAGACCATATATTATATTGTCTTTTAACATTAGCTGCATAGCATCTGTTAATTGAATTTCATTATTTTTACCTGGTTTTAGTTTTTCCAGGTATCTGAATATTTCTGGTGTAAAAACATATCTTGATGCAATTGCAAGGTTGGATGGGGCTTCATCAATTTCCGGTTTTTCAATAAATTTATTAATAAGGTAGACATTGGGATTCATTTCCTTTCCTCCAATAATGCCATATCTGGAGACCATTGAAGGATGAACGCTTTCAAGGGCTACAACCGATTTGTGATAAGTTTCGAATACTTCAAGTAATTGTTGGGTTACTGGTTTTTTAATATTTGATTCGATCAAAGTATCTCCAAGTAAAACAGCAAAAGGTTCATTATTAACATGATGTTCTGCATATCTGATCGCATCTCCTAATCCCTTTAATTCCTTTTGCCAGACAAAATGGATGTTTGCCATTTCTGTAATGGATTTAATTGCTTTGAGTTCTTCCTCCTTATCTTTATCCTGAAGTTGCGATTCCAGTTCAAAATTACGATCAAAATGTTCTTCGATAGCTCTTTTCCCTTTCCCAATAATCATAAGAATATCCTCAATTCCGCTTTTGACAGCTTCCTCAACAACATATTGAATAGTAGGCTTATCAACAATAGGAAGCATTTCCTTTGGCTGAGATTTAGTAGCCGGTAGAAAGCGGGTTCCGAATCCGGCAGCAGGGATTACTGCTTTTTTAATCATATTTAATCAATGTGTTTATTTTAAACAATCTGGGGTTTTATAACTTCTATTCCAATGGCATTTAAAGTCTTTTGAAGTCTTTTATACATTTTCTCATTTTCATATGTACCTATAATTGCTCCACCTGAACCGGTAAATTTAGCACTTGCTCCTACTGAACGGGCTGTGGAAACCATAAGAAGGTTTTGTTTACTGATATTCATTACAGATTCCCGGATATCAAAATTCCGGTTGATCAAAGAGGGTAAGGCAGAATATTCCCTACTTAATAGACAATCACGAACCTGTATTGTTAGGTCAGACCATTGTTTAATAGCTTCTAATACCTTTTTATCTCCAAAATTAAATCTTTCCCTGAAATTATTATGAACCACCTCCGATCCTTCAGATAAGTCGCTGCGGTATCCAATATAAATTTTCGGAAATAGACCTTTATCGATGATTTCATAGTTTCCATATCCCTGCTTATTCATAATTTTCTCATCAAAATCCATGTAAACAGGACATTCATACGCCTGCACCACACGGTCCTGCAGTCCGGCTGAAATTTTTAATTCATCCACTTCGACAGAAAGAACCAGATTCGATAAAATTGGGATTGGAATTGTAATTGAATAAAACTTCATCAATGCTCGAAAGCATGCCGTAATAATTGCACTAGAACCTGCCAATCCCAACCTGAAGGGTATATCCGATTTATATCTAATTGTAAAATTCTTTTGCGGAAGTTTTAGCTGATTCTGGGAACAATAATCCGAAAACCTTTTAACTGCTGCTTTCAGCAACCTGATCCCCCCATAATATCCAAATAAATTAACATCATTAACCAAGTCATTCAAACTGGCAAATACATTTGAATCATAATCTGCAGGAATTATTTCTAGTTCAGGAGATTCAAACAGTATTACCTCAGCTTTAAAATTACTGAATACAAAAGCAATCGTTTTTCCAAAATAACCATCAGAAGGATTCCCTATAAGGGCAGCTCTTGGATAGGATGTCGTTTTGATTATCAATGTTCTGTAATGATAGAAATTACCTTATAAAGCTAATTATTTTTTTTGAATATTAATGAGTCAGCTTACGTTATCAAGGTATATAGTGTAGATTATGAGCCTTTATTATTTTCATTTTTTTGTGTTACGGGTTTATTAAATATTGAATTATTTATTATACCCATTTTCTGCAGAGAATATATAAGTGAAGTCTTTAGTACGCCCGCTCCATAAATCAAACTTCTTCTAAAATTAATGGAGGACGCATCACTAAAATACTTCGTTGGGCAGGTAATTTCTGCAATCTCAAAACCTGCATAACAAATCTGTGCGATCATTTGATTATCAAATATAAAGTCATTAGAGTTTGCATTGTAGTCTATACTTCTTAGAACATTCGAAGAAAACGCCCTGTAGCCGGTATGGTATTCTGATAGCTTCTGATTCATTAATACATTTTGAAAAAAAGTCAAAACCCTGTTTGAGATATACTTATAAACCGGCATCCCTCCTTTTAAAGCACCCTTTCCAAGTATTCTTGAACCAAATACTACCTCATAAATATTATTCGCAATCAAATAGCACATTGAATGAATTAATTTTGGAGTGTATTGATAATCGGGATGTAACATTACTATTATATCTGACTTGAGCTCTAGAGCTTTATTGTAACATGATTTCTGATTTCCACCATAACCCTTATTCTCATCATGTTTTATTATATGTTTTATCCCCATTCTTTTAGCAACCTCAATAGTTTCATCCCTACTTCTGTCATCCACAAGTACAACTTCATCTACAATATCAAAAGGTATCTCCTGATAAGTCAATTCAAGAGTTTTCTCAGCATTATATGCCGGAAGGACAACTGTAACAATCTTTCCGTAAATCATTTTTTAAGTGTATTTATCAAATCTGATCTTTGAGTAAAAACAAATCCGTTTTTTTCATATAATACCTTTAATTGCGGATATTGTTTAAGATATCTTTCTCTACGAGATATTTTAAAAACAACGTAAACAGGCTTATCTACATTCCCTTCAAGCAACCATTTATCTTCATTTGAATGGGGTGTTGAGGAAGGGTATAAGGATCCATAAAAAATGTGAGCATAACTTTTAAAACCCAATGTTGTTATGTAACCATCTTCCTTGCCCCTCAAACTATAAAATTCAATTGCAGCCCTCTGCGAATGTTCTTCAATTCGGGGTGTAACTAAAACAATACTGAGAAAAGTAAAAATAAGAGTTGAAATAAATATTAAGGTAACATTCCTTGTAATATCTTTATTCATATTGTATATAAAAATCCATATAGCAGCTATGTAAAACAGGCCAACAACCGGTTCTAAACCAGTCCATTCGACATTTGCCATCAGGTTTCCCTGCGTAAATGCATCTTTAATCCACCCTTTGTCGATTATTATATCTTTATATTTTTCTACAAAGGGGAACAATGACAATAGTACCCCATATAAGCCTGACAGGCAAAGAATTAATATTTTAACTGACATTGGAACTTTATTCTTTTCAGCAATTAATTTATACAGATAAATGGCTGCAAAGAAAGTTAAAGGGAAGTAGCACAGTGAGCTATAATGGACAATTTTGGTATTTACAAAAGTAAATAATAGGAGTACTGTCCAGAAGAGAATAAACATCCAAAGACGTAAATATGTTTTACTTGGATCTCTGACCATAAATCCTGGAATCGCAAAAACTGACGCCGGAAACACTCCAACCAATAAAATAACAAAATGATATAATAAAAATCCTCCATGTCCGGCATCCTCTGTTGTAAATAACCTGATCTGGTAGTTGATAAAGTCTAAAACGACCTGGTTATTTCCATTTAGAATCTGCAGTATAAACCAGAATCCCCCAACAAAACCAAGCATCACTGAAAAATTCAATACATCCAGAAAGCTGGTTTTTATTTTAAATTTCCGGATAAACAAAAAGATAATAAATGAGATAATAAAAATTAAAAAAGCTACAGGCCCTTTTGTTAAAATTGCCAGGCCAATAAATAATGCTGAAAGAAAGAGGTTCTTTTGTCTTGTTGTAGTCTCGGACACATAATACACAAAATGGACAACACCAAGAAAAATAAACAGGTTAAACCATGGATCAATAATACCTGACTTGAAATAGAAAAACGGAAGTACCGATCCAGCATACGAAAGTACCCAAAGCCATGCGAATTTCTCATCCCTGAATTTTCTGCCTACGTTGAACAGACTGAGAAGGCTCAAAATTCCGCATATAGCATTCGGAAATCTAGCTGCAAACTCATTGATGCCAAAGACTTTCATTGATAAAACCTGTATCCAAATGAAAAGCGGAGGTTTTTCCCAAAAAGGCTGGAAATTAATCTGAACGTCAAGATAATTACCACTTACAATCATTTCGCGTGCTGATTCAGCAAAATTAATTTCGTCCCAATCAAACAGATGAACCCCTCCTAAAAAAGGGATAAAAAATATAAGCCCAAAAAGAGTAATCAATCCGTATGCGTGAATCGGTCGAAGTTTATTCATTTAGTTCCTGATTTAACCTTCATAAGACTGTTATCGAGCCAACTTTTATTCATCTTAAGAAAAACAAAATGAACCAACAATGCAGTTATTGTGCCTAGTAGCGAACCGGCCAAAATGTCCTCAAAAAAGTGTTGTGATAGATAAACTCTGGAAAAGGCTACCATAAAAGCCAAGCAGAGATACAAGCACTTTATGATGTTACTCCTTGATAACATTGCAATACTAATAAAAAGAGCGAAAGCAGTTGTTGCATGACCTGATGGGAAGCTAAAATGGGAATGATATTCAATTCCAGGAATTCTATATATCTCAATACCTAGTTTCTCAAAAAAAAGTACAGGTCGGTCATGACCCGGAAAGACAAATCTTTTTAGAATTTGTACAACAAGAGAGGAACTTAGAAAAGAAGTGAGTATAATTAATCCATATCGAATCCGAATAAAAAATAAAATAATAATTCCTACAGTTAGCATAAATACACCATCTCCTAATACCGTCAGAAAGGGAAAAATAATATCATAAATCTCCGAATGATTCTTATTTACAAGTAAGTGAAAAGATGTTTTACCAAGCAGTACAATCAACACAGTAGTAGTCGAAAGCATTATAAGATATATAGCAAAAAGGTATTTGTTTTTAATTAATAACTTCCACATGGGCAGAATAAGTTATGCATACTGCTGGGACCAAAGATAAGTAAAAGAGAGCACTATTTAATTATTCAATACCTGGAATACATTACCAGTATTTTTTTAAGAACTTAATAATTAGGGTTGTTTTAAAAAGTTATCTTTATATTTTTGATCTTTGACACCTTAATATTATTATAAGCCTTATGAA
>CAZKMG010000073.1:0-13033 GCA_964553465.1 uncultured Bacteroidaceae bacterium | reverse complement strand
CTGAAAGAGGAAGTCTTTTAAATGAAGACTTAAGGTTATTCCTGGCCGTAGGTTTTTGCGGAGGATTTACCACATTTTCAAGTTTTACAAGTGAAAATCTGACTCTCTTAAGGGATGGTGCATTCATATATTTCCTAATGTATACCGGATTTAGTGTTTTTTTTGGTCTTCTTGCGACTTTCATAGGCAATGCTTTAACAAAAATGATTTAGTCATGAAATCAAATACAAACACCAGTATTCTGAAAATATATTTAAGTTCCACGGATAAGTTCAGAAATGCCCCTTTATATGAGACGATTGTTTTCCTCGCTAAAAGGCAAAAGATGGCCGGTGCAACTGTATTGCGCGGCGTAATGGGTTTTGGTGCCAGCAGTGCGATCGCATCAGCACGTTTCTGGGATGTATCTGAAAAGTTACCAATGGTTATTGAGATCGTTGATGAAGCGGAAAAAGTTGATAATTTTTTTAGTTTTATTAAACCATATCTGGATAAAGTCAGAAATGGCTGTACAGTCACTATAGAAAAAACCAATGTTGTTCTTTACAAGGCAGGGAAAATCAAAAGCTGACATATCCCTCATCCCATCCATTCCTAAAATATCAGATAAAATTTCATAAAGTACTCTGAAACTTCTACTGATTTACAAATCATTGTACTACCATTTCTGGAACTAAAAATTAAATTCCTCGCCACTTTCAGGGATTGAAATATTCTTAAACCCATCATCCTCAAGGAATGACTTATATTTCTGTTGTGCTGAGTAATCACCGTGAACCAGGAATACATTTTGCAAATCCGGCTTATACTGACATTGCAGGAACTCGATCATTTCCTTATAATCACCATGTCCACTGTATGATTCAAGCCGTCTAACATCAGCTTTTACTTCGTATACATTTCCATGGATCGAGACTTCGTTATCACCACGCAAAATCCTTGCACCTAAAGTATTTGGAGCACAATAACCTACTGCAAGGACAGTATTCGCAGGGTTGGAAATATTATTCGCCAGGTGGTGTTTAATGCGTCCGGCTTCCATCATCCCCGATGCAGAAATAATCACACAAGGCTTCTTGATGTCATTTAATTTTTTTGAATCCTGATGACTTTTAATATAATAAAGGTTATTAAATCCGAAGGGGTCAGGATCAGATTCCATTACTTCAAGTATCCGACTATTAAAGCATTCGGGATGAAGTCTGAATATATCTGTCGCATTAACAGCCAATGGGCTATCAACATAAATATCAATTTTTGGTAATTTCCTCTCGTTATAAAAATTATTAAGTGAATATACTATTTCCTGTGTTCGTCCTACTGCAAAAGAAGGAATAATAAGCTTTCCTCCTTTGTTAACACAAGTATTTATCATAATATTCAGCAATTCTTCCTCCGATTCGTGCAAATCCTTATGAAGACGATCGCCATAGGTAGATTCGGTAATCAGGAAATCAGCCTGGGGGAATGGCTTTGGGTGATCAAGGATCCTGTTTACCGGTCGTCCAATATCTCCGGTATATGATATTAAATGTTTTCGTGTACCTTCAGTAACCTCAATATTGGCTACCCCACTCCCCAGCATATGTCCTGTGTTTGTGAATTTCACTTTTATCTGATCATCAATCCTAAATTTCCGGTCATACGGAATACTGATAAATAGTTCCATACAGGCAATTGCATCTGCTTTTGTATAAAGAGGTTCAACAAGTTCAAGTCCCTGACGCGAACGTTTTTTATTAAATGTATAGGTGTCATGCTCCTGAATATACCCTGAATCAGCCAGCATAATGGAACAAAGGTCTCGTGTTGCATCTGTACATATCACTGAGCCCCTGAAACCAAGTTTATAGATATATGGAATAAGACCGGAATGATCAATATGTGCATGTGTAAGTATGATATGGTCAATTTCACGGGGATTAAATCCAAGATGGCGATTCAGAGAATCCGTTTCCATGCCTTTTCCCTGGAACATACCACAATCAAGCACTAATTTTCTTCCCGGTTTAGTGACAATCATATGCTTGCTTCCTGTGACTTCCCTTGCTGCACCTAAGAATTTAATTTTCATGAGTTAATGAGGATTTCTTTAGTATAACAATCAGAATACAAAAATCAGGTGAGGATTAGAATCTCAAAACCTAAAACTAAGAAATTTATTTTCTTAAAATCCGATAAATATTGATCGAATAATAAGAACTTCAAGTGAGATCCTGAACTTATACGGATGATCCGTATCTTCCAAAGCTCCTTTCAGATTCAAAACGTCAAATTTAAAAAATCAACAATATTTATAAAATAATTATTTTCTGAAGTAAAAACACGATAAAAAAAATTAATATGGGATACTCTCAGTGCTTTCTTTTTAATTCGGTAGAAAAGATCTGTTCATTTCATCAGAATCCTTATATTTTGTCCTTAACTCTTCAAGTCTTGTGTACAGGTCTGCGCGAATATCAGCATAGGCGGGGTCATTGTAAACGCTTTTCATTTCATGAGGATCTTTTTCCAGATCATATAGCTCCCACTCATCCACATCATAATAAAAATGGATCAATTTATATTTTTCCGTACGGATTCCGTAATGACGTTTTACCATATGAACTGCAGGATATTCATAATACTGATAATAAATCGCATCCCGCCAGTTCTTTACTTCTTTCCCTGCAGCAATTTCGCGGATCGATTCGCCCTGCATATCTGCCGGCTTTTCTATTCCGGCGTAATCCAGAAATGTTGTAGCAAAGTCAAGGTTTTGGACTAATTTATCTACCACAGTTCCCGGTTTTATTTCTTTTGGATATTTCATAAGTAAAGGCGTACGGAATGATTCCTCGTACATAAACCTTTTATCAAACCAGCCGTGCTCCCCAAGATAAAATCCCTGGTCGGAAGTATATATAACAATAGTGTTTTCATCCAGGCCATTAGCTTTCAAATAATCCAGTATCTCTCCTACTCCATCATCAACAGACTGGATACATTTTAAATAATCACGCAGGTAGCGGTGATATTTCCATTTAGCCAAATCTTTCCCCTGTGGTTTATTCTTAATAAATTCTTCATTCCTCGGATTATAAGCCTCCCTCCAGGCCTTTTTCTGAGATTCATTATATCTGTCAAGATTATATTTCACACTTTCTGTATTCGGAGTACTAAAAGGGTATTCTTCAAATTTCATATCATGTCCCCACATCATATCCCTTACAATCTCCATTTCTTGAGTGTGAGCTGCAGTTCCGCGTCCGGAATAATCATCAAAAAAATTGTCAGGAAAAGGAAATTCCTTATCTTCAAAAAGATTCAAATATTTTTCTTCTGGCAACCAATTTCGATGTGGAGCTTTATGATGCAACATCAGACAGAATGGTTTTGACTTATCCCTCCTGTTTAGCCAATCCATCGCAAATTTAGTAGTCAGAGAGGTGACATAGCCTTCAACTCTTTTTTTCACTCCCATCTCAATAAAATCAGGATTGTAATAATTTCCTTGTCCAGGCAGAATATTCCAGTAATCAAATCCCTGAGGGTCACTTTCCAGATGCCATTTACCAATGATAGCTGTCTCATAACCAGACTTCTGCAGATACTTTGGAAATGTCATCTGATCGCCGTTGAATCTAAGTACATTGTCGATTTTACCGTTTAAATGACTGAACTTCCCAGTTAAAATGACTGCTCTTGAAGGTGCACTTATGGAATTGGTGACAAAACATTTGTTAAAAAGTGCACCTTCCTGTGCAATACGGTCAATGTTCGGTGTATTATTCAAACCATGTCCATATGCGCTGATAGCCTGATATGCATGGTCATCGCTCATAATAAACAAAATATTAGGTTGCTGTTTGACTGTACTTCCTGTACAGGCTGCCAGTACACCAATTGTGGAGAATCCAATGGATTTAATAATTGTCTTGTAAGATTCCATAATTAAATTAATTTAATTTCTTAAGGATCTAAAATACAATTTTTTTGTTTACATACGCACATTTATGGTTTATGCGATCTGCAGGGTTTAAATCAGGTAACGAGGCGACGGGGTGACGTTTTCACGGCATCACGACATCACGGCATCACGGCATCACGGCATCACGGATTTAGTTGTCTCGTCCTGAAATAGGTTTACAGAATTAGTAAACTAAAATCAGGATTATGAAAAGAAAAGATATCATGTTATCACATCGCTGTGCATCACTTTTAAAGAGGCCATTGAAGAAAAAAATTAAATTAATAATGATTCTTTCAATATTAATACAGTAAAGGATAATATTAAAAGATCTAAACCTATTGGATCAATTAACTTAACTGGATTATTGTGCACATATGAATACCCGGATTTCTTAAAGTGTTTTTCTGCCAATGCATCCATCACATTCAATCTTCCGAACTGAAGATCATAGAACCGCGCCCCGTAATCATACTAACTCTTTTTTCAAAGAACCTTTATAACCGTATTACCTGGTTATATCAATAATTTAGGTTGTTTAGTAAATCTTTTAAAGAATTGATACTTTCTGAAGCTGTTTTCCAGACAATATCAGTATCTACGTCGATATAATCATGAATAAGAATATCTCTCATACCCGCCATATCTGCCCACGGAATTAGAGGATTCTTTCTTCGTAATTCTTTTGAAATCCTTTTTGTTGCTTCTCCCAATATTTCCAATTGCCTGACAACTGCATCCTGCGTTAACTGATCAATGGCGAAGGATTCCTGGTCTTTACCAGAGATATAATTTTGAATCCTGTTGATGCTCTGAAGAATGTGCTCAATATATACCCGATCGTCTTTCATCCAAATATAATCTGGAGATCTTTATAAATCTGCTTCCTGAGCCTTTCATTTTTCAGGGATGGTTCAGTTACCAGATCAACTTTTTTTCCAAGAATATGCGACAATTCCCGATGAATCTTAGCCAGCTCCAAAAGTGACAAGGTTATTTTAAACCTGACCAATATATCTATATCACTCTCACTGTTATTCTCATTTCTTGCAAGAGAACCGAAAATGCCAATTCTCTCCGGACTGTATGGCTTCAGGTAGTTAATTATACTTGTATCTATATCTTTACGTTCCATAATAGAACAAATATACATTATTTCTTTCACTCATCTCAATAACCTATAATGAGCTGCTGATCATGTTCAAAAAAGTGGAAAAATTACCGGATGATAAAAAACGGTTGGTTAAGGAGTTTTTGGATTCGTTCCTGTTTAAGGATAATGTACACAGGCAACTTGCCAGGTAATAAAAAAACCCGGACTTGCCGGGTTTCTGTATCAAATATTTATAATAATCACAATGTCAATATTTTGTGGACAGTTACAATATAATGAGAATTAGACACTTCATAAACTCCTGAAAATATTATAATACTATCTTCTCCCCATTTTTGCTTGTAAAGATTAGCAAACCCTCCACAAGGAGCTTTCGAATAAATTCCAAGATTTAGAAAATGCTTGATATTTTCTACTTCACTGCCTATATTACCACCAGAAAACTGCGTGTTAATTATATCTTGGAAATTAAGAGTCACTTTATGATTATCAATAATAAGACTCATGCAAGAGTCCTTGTTTATCAAATTATCATATACAATTTCATTGTTTAAGAATTCTTTTATTATAAGCATAATTTCAATTTTTATTTGAATGGTACTCCTGGATGATATACAATCCTTGAGTCTTTATTAAGTATTTCAAATTGCTCCAAACCACCTCTACGTCCCCATTCAGGTACAGGTAAGGCTCTAGATCTTTGTAAAACTACTCCTTCAGGAACAGTAACCTTTTGAATAAAGGAAGCTGAATTAGTACTAGGTAATGCAAGACCTTCTCTTGCAAAAGCACTCGACTTAGGTGCAACTTTAGTAAGATAAGCTCCACTCGGGTTATTGGAATATACTCTGAAGTAGGTTTCGCTTGTTTCAGTCGTAAAAGAACGAATATAACCACCAGCATTCGGAACGTTTCCTTTTGGTAAGGCCTTTAATTCCCCTAAAGGCAGCTTTCTTGTCAATGCCATTTCTGTTATTGCAATACCAATTCCTGCGGCTACAGCTCCTCTTTCCTCACTGGACATTTTAGGTAATTCGGTAAGCGTGGAAATAGTACCACTCAATGCCTGAGCCGTTTGGTTTTCACCAGTAACTATATTGCTTATGCCTGATACATCTGCAGCTAAATTCATCAATCCATTTGCTGCATTAGATAGATCATTCAATAATAACTTTGGATTATCGATTCTATCCTGCAATCCAGAGTAAAAATTATCATTATATCTCTGAACGCTTTGGTTCCACCCCTTCAAAAATCCAGGAGGAGGATCGTCTGGCCACATCCCGTCTGGATCTATGAATCTAATTGGATTATTGAAAGTGTAAGTATATGGACTCCATCTTCTCCCTTGTTCTGCTAAAGGGTCTTGCGCATGCCACCTGCCAATTTGGGGATCATAAAACCTCGCCCCGTAATCATACTACTACTTTTGCAAAAACTACATCGGATCAAAGAACGTTTACTATCAAAATAAAACCTTAAAACGTTAACTTGGGAATATTAAAATTAATTGGTAATATCAAGTGAAAAGGTCCATATGATTTTCAGCTACTGAATTGAATTAAAAAGCAATCTCATAAAATTTCCGGATTGTAATTACTAAAAGTTATTTTGGATTAGGGAAAAAAATTGAGTCATTAATTAGCTCGTCTTTGATATTTTTTAAGGAATATTTTTTTTACTGAAAATACTATCAATTAACACCAGGTTGTCCCATACAGGTGAATATTCGGCTATGATTCCAAAATTTGGATTATAATATATATTAGAATTACCATCATCTTCTTTCATTTCAGGATAATACTCAAAATAATAAATAGGAAATCTTTTTTGTTCAATATTTGCAAACCATTTTATTTGTTTCAAATTATGGACTCCTCTTATTTTACTTTTGGTATTGAAATTGAGGCTATATATTAATTTTTGAGATTTCTCCTTCTTTATTAATTCATTAAATAATTGCGATGTATTAATAGGTAATATTTTATTCATTACGGAATCATTATAGGAATATACATTTAGTATGGAATCTTTTTCCCATTCTTCATATTGGATAAAATATATAACCTCAACTATCTCAGAATTACCAAAGTGATAGTTTCTATATTTATTATATAGACAATATCTTTTAACTTCAGAATTTTGTTTATTGCAACTTGCTGATAAAAAGATATAGATAATAAGGAAAAAAAGAATTTCTTGAATTTTAATTATCCTTTTCATCTTTTTTATCTTTAATGTTTTTATTTACATAATCCCATAATTCAGTAACATCCCTAAAAGCTCGAGTTTTCCTATATTTTTGATCTTTCATAATATCGTTTGCTCCAGGAGAATTTTCACTTTTGACTCCAGTTCGCTGCTCATGATCATCATTTGGGTTATCTTTCTCCCCCGTCAGATCATCTTTTGCATGATCTTCCTCATGTAATATTGATTCTCCAACCTCAACTATATTTTCCTTACTTGGTACTTCAGCTTCAGTTGTATACAGATCAATACCAATATATATTAATTCTTTTTCGGGATTCTCATTAAAAATATCTTTTAATATATCAGAATTCTTAACCAAACGGCTATTTATATTTAACACTATCTTACCACCAGATTTTGCAGATCCCTTGACTTCATAATAGGCTATATCAAAATGTTTTTGATTATTAAATAATTTTGCAAATTCTTTTCCAGATGTTGTAGATCTCGCTGCATCAAAACTATTATTAAATCCAGTATTCTTTTTTATCCCATTCAGGTAGTAAACCTTTTGAAGGCCCCAAAAATCAAGGTTTGAAATGGGACTATTCTCCGCGTAATTATATGGACTCACCCAATTGAATTTATCACTTAAAGGATCCAGACAAATAAATCTCCCGATTTGTGGATCATAAAATCTGGCACCGTAATCATACCACTCCAGTCCAACGCCATCCAAAACATTGTCTTGAAGCTCCTTACCGTTAAATAAATACTTGATAACCCCTCCCTGTATACCTGTGTACTCCATTCCGAAAGGATAATAATCTGCTGTCTGAATGGATTCGCCTTCATCGTACAGTACAACCCTTGTATTTCCCAGGTGATCCCTTAAATAATATTGGTATGCAGAAGTCGAACCATTAATATCAATCATCCCCTCCGGATTCAAAACATAATCAAGCTTGTACTTTGAACTATCATTGTTCCATTCGTACACAAAACTTCCACAGCAAACTGTCTCTATCAAAGAACCTGTATTTGCTTCTTTTAGCCACTTAACACCCGAAGCATCGTAAATGTACTGAATTGAATCATCATTGGCAATAATTTTCCAACGAGTCAGGTTGGGGATCAATACTCAAGGAGAAAGCCGTAATGTTCAACCAGATGTTTTTCATATTATGGTGGTGAGATTCTAATAAAAAATATTTATATTTCTTACAATAATCAATCAAATATTGGAATGAAGAATTTACATTCATTGGGAATTATTACACTAAGTGGTCTATTTGCCTTATCTGCTTGCACGAAAGAAGAGAAGAAACCAAATGTAATAATTATTTATGCTGATGATCTTGGTTATGGTGACATAAGTTGCTATGGAGCAACAAACTTATTAACTCCTGCTATTGATGAGCTTGCAAAGCACGGTATTCAATTTTTAAATGCCCATGCAACTTCTGCAACCTGCACACCATCAAGATATTCTTTACTCACAGGTGAATATGCCTGGAGGAAAAAGGGAACTGGGATAGCTCCGGGTAACGCAGCCATGATCATTCAACCAGGTCGTACAACCATAGCAACTGTATTTAAAAATTCGGGTTATTCAACAGCTGTTGTTGGGAAGTGGCACCTTGGATTAGGGGGTGCTGGTGGTCCGGATTGGAATGGAGAGATTAAACCCGGACCTCATGAGATTAATTTTGATTACTCTTTTTTAATTCCTGCAACAGGAGACCGAGTCCCAACAGTGTTTGTGGAAGATTACAAAGTGGTTGGATTGGACACTGAAGATCCTATTGTAGTTAATTATAATAATCCTGTTGGTGAGGACCCTACTGGAAAGGACCATCCTGAAATGTTAAAAATGCTACCCAGCCATGGACATGATAATACCATTGTAAATGGTATCAGCCGTATCGGATATATGTCAGGAGGTAAAAAAGCCCGATGGATTGACGAGGATATAGCCGATATAATTAACACCAAAGCAACTGAATTCATAGAGAGAAACAAAGACAATCCTTTTTTTTTGTATTTCGCCACTCATGACATTCATGTCCCAAGGGTTCCTCATGAACGATTTTCAGGAAAAAGCGGACTTGGACCAAGAGGGGATGTGATCCTTCAATTGGATAATTCAGTAAAAGAAATCGTAAATACATTGCGCAATTTGAATTTAATCAATAATACTATTATTATTTTCACCAGTGATAATGGTCCTGTCGTAGATGACGGATATAAAGACAGAGCAGTTGAACTCCTGAACGGGCACAAACCTTCCGGACCACTCAGGGGAGGAAAGTATAGCGCCTTTGATGCCGGAACCAGGGTCCCGTTTATTGTTTACTGGCCGGGTAATTTGAAATCAGGAGAATCCAGAGCACTTATTAGCCAGATAGACCTATTAAGATCTTTTGCATCTATGACCGGTTTTTCTATTCCGGATAAAGAAGCTCCGGATAGTAAAGATATGCTGGATGTATTTCTGGGTAAATCAAAAAAATCAAGATCCCATGTAATTGAACAAAATTCTTACAACACCTTATCTATTATAAAAGGCGACTGGAAATATATTGAACCAAGTGAGGGTCCTGCTTATAATCCATTTGTTCAGATAGAACTCGGGAATAGCCCAATCCCTCAGGTGTATAACTTAAAAGAGGATATTGGCGAAAGGGAAAATGTGGCTTTGGAAAATCCTCAAATCGTTAGAGAATTATCTTTGCTTTTAAATAAAGAAAAAAGAAAAAATAATTGAAAATATATTATTAAAAACAAAAATAAAGCTCATTGCATACTTTAAAACTTCTTCTTATAAGCACTTACATATCATTTGAGCAGGAACCTGACAGAATTCGTTTATTGACAAATTGCCTGACAAATAAGTGTATTATTCCATAATAAATCCCAATTTCCATCATCGGTGTAAAACTTAACGGCAAAACTTCTTGGGTCTATTTCAGTATATGCACTTCCTTTTTCACCACCCCCGTTGAAAAACGAATCAGATCTTTACATGAATTGCCTGCTTTACTATACAGTTTCGCTTTGGTGTATTTTGTTATATCGGCTGTATCTGTAAATTTTCCAAAAGGGTCAGTTCCTTTAGCATGAACTATACCTTCAGGAATCCGCTTACGATTGAAATGAGCTAATTTTTCATGTAAGTAAAAATCCTGCAAAAGGACAGGACCTCCAGGTCTTACCGTCATAGAATTCTCATTCACAAAAAAAGGATGACGTGAAGCGGTTGTAAGCTTTTATTCCTGTCTTTCGTAATAATAATTTTTCAAGTTTGAGATCGAAATTATTTAATAGTAGGTACTATCAAAGCCATCACAATGGTCCCGATTAATCCAACAACACCTAATATCAGTTTTAATAAAAATGCAGTTATAAAGAAAATAGAAGAAATGGAAATCATCATCCACATCAAAAAAATTGAAAAAATCTTCAACTTCACAGTCATCCCCTTTTTTATATAAAACTCTTTTAGATATGGACCAACTATTCTGTTTTCAACAAGCTTTTTATATAACTTCTCAGAGCTTCTTATATAACAACCTGCAGTAAGTAGAAGAAATGGTGTAGTTGGCAAACCCGGTATAAATATTCCGCTGACTCCCAAAAAAAGTGATATAGTACCAAATATTATTAATGCTCCTTTCAACATAAACAAATAATTTACTTACTACTTCCTTTTAAAAACCTGCCCACATTCTGAAGCTTTACTTCTATAATATTAAAATCAGGAATACGTTTTCTTTTAAAATATTTATCAAGCACCCATCCAATGCTTATCCATATAATCTTCAATTCGATCTGTTTCTATGCAATACAAATGATGGTGATTATCCATTATTGAATCATATCTCATAATACCCTTTTCAGTGTTAACTTTTTTGATTAATGATTCTCAACCAATGTTTCAAGCACTTTACAGACCGTGCCCACGGCAATATTCGGATGATTTTTTCTAATATAATCAATTATACATTCAGCTGTCGAATGATCTTTACGTTTTAAAATAGCCTCGAAAATGGCCATCCTCTGAGGTGTTACCTTCAGATTTTTTTCTTCAAGTTTCCTAATTAGATCAGTTACATTGATATTATTAAATTAGAAGAATGATTCTCTTTTAAGAATAGTTCAATTTAAGGAATAAAATAGAGCTAATCAAGTTAATTGAATTATTTATTTTTCAATTTCTTAGAGTAGGAGATTATTTGTTAAATCATTCAACAAAACATTAAATTAAATTGTTATTTTAAGCAACTAATTTGCATCTTCAAAAGAAAGAAATACTCGAAACTCAAATGCCCACTCCTATAATTCGTGTTGAAAACGTAAAAAAATCATTTAAGGATGTTCATGCAGTCAGAGGGATTGATCTTGAGGTCTATCCGAGTGAATTTATTGCGGTCCTTGGACCCAACGGTGCAGGTAAGACTACTCTTCTTGAAATGATCGAAGGCATTCAGAAACCAGATGAAGGGAGTATTTCAATAAAAGGGAAACACTGGAGAGGGAATGAATCGTCACTCAACCGGATTTTAGGTATTTCTCTTCAGGAGACCTGGTTTATTGATAAACTCACCGTATTTGAAACCCTGCGTCTCTTCGCATCTTTTTATCATCTTGATAAGAAAAGAGTAAGCGAGATTATATCTATTATTCAGCTGGAAGATAAAATAAAGGCTTATACAAAAAACCTTTCAGGAGGGCAAAGACAGCGCCTCGCCCTGGGTATCTCATTATTGAATTATCCGGAAGTCCTTCTCCTGGATGAACCTACAACTGGACTTGATCCGAATGCCAGACATGATATCTGGGATATCCTCCAAAAATTAAAGAAAGAAAGAAACACTTCTCTGATATTAACTACTCACTATATGGAAGAAGCTGAGTATTTATGCGATCGAATCATCATCCTAGATAACGGTAAAATTCTAGCTAAAGGTACATTGGAAGAATTGCTTGCCAGATGTGAAACCAATGAGATCATTGAAGTTGCTCTGAATGAATCACCTCCCATTGATTTTGAATCCATGCCTGGTGTCCTGAAAGTAACTCTGAACGAAAAATCCTCCCTGTTTACGCTCGAAGTAGTAAAAATTGTGAACACATTACCAGTGATGTTGAAAGAACTTGAAGCCCGGCATACGGAAATCAAGAGCCTCCAATGCAGGAAACTTACCCTTGATGATCTTTTTACATCAATGACCGGCAGGCATTTAAACGTATGAATTGAAAACCTATGAATCATCCATTTATTCAACTTACCGTTGCTCAGATAAAGGAATTTTTTCGTGAGCCTGGGGCATTGTTCTGGTCATTTGGCTTTCCTATACTTATGGCTCTTGGGTTGGGTATGGCATTTTCCGGAAAGAAAGAAATCATGCATGGAGTAGCCGTGATACCAGGAAAAATGGTTAATAACTCCGTCGTGCAAACTGTCTTTTTTAACGGAGGAATTGTATCAGACACAGTTTTTGAAAAAAAATTTGAAAACTTAAATGGCAAGACGAGATATGTATTTCATATAACAAATTGGGACAATGCCGAGTTACTCCTGAAACGGGGAATAATCAGTGCTATTTTAACTGAAGACTCAAGCAGGATAATCTATCATTATGATCCACTTAATCCTGAAGGAGAACTCATCCAGGTTCAGCTCTCAAATTTTTTCGAATCAGGTAATCTAGGTCAGCAAACTGGTGCCATTGAACCGCTTAATACAGAAGGGATGCGGTACATAGATTTTCTTA
>CAZKMG010000072.1:0-13114 GCA_964553465.1 uncultured Bacteroidaceae bacterium | reverse complement strand
AATAATTTTTTCATGGGTTATTTTATTGCCCGTAATTTTAATATCTGAAACAGTATAAAATTTATCCTGAGTAGATGCAAATTGTGATAAACTGAAAAATATAATATTATACAGGCAAAAATTATATATGATTTTCCAGGTCAAAGGCTAGTATTTAACAAGACGATTAAACGATATTAAAAAATAAAAAAAGATTGTTGAAAAAGTTAATAATTTAATAAAAATGGATATTGAGTGCATTATTCACAAATAAAATTCATCAATCTATATTTGTTATTTTGTAGCCATGTATTTATAGTATGTTCCTTATCTGATTTGGTTTATAATGGAATCATAATTAAACCAGATCTTTAAAATTAGATGCTTTGATTTGATTTCTTCTATTTGATCTGCGTTTTACAACCATAGTACCTGCATAGAGGATATAATACATTACAGGTATAAATATCAAGGTTAAGAAAGTTGCGAATGCTAATCCGAATATAATAGTCCATGAAAGTGGGCCAAAAAACATGACATTATCTCCGCCGAAATGAATTTTAGGGCTTAAATTAGCAAATAATCCAATAAAATCGATATTAAATCCAATTGCAAGCGGGAACAGAGCAAGGATAGCAGCTGTCGCAGTAAGCATAACGGGAGTAATACGGGTTTTTCCAGCCTGTATAATAGCATCTCTTGTTTTATAACCACGATCCTTAAGTTTGTCCGTAAAATCTACAAGAAGAATTCCATTACGTACGACAATTCCTGCCAGGGCAACCATCCCCATACCGGTCATGGTAATGGAGATAGGCATACCTGTTAATATAAAACCAAGAAGAACCCCTATCGTGCTGAAAATAACTTCTGTTATTATTATCACTGGCTTGGTTAAAGATTTAAACTGGGTGATCAGAATAAACATGATAAGACATAATGCAAGCAGCATTGCACGTCCAAGGAAGTCACTGGATTCCTTTTGACTCTCCTGTTCACCGGTTATTTTAATGTCTACTGATTCAGTTTTTTCAAATTGCGGGATAGCAGTTTTAATGCTGGCAATGATTTCATTGGCATTGTATCCTGAAATTACATTTGAAGTTATATTAATAATCCTTTTAGCATCTTTACGATTAATGCCGCCATAAGAGTTTGGATAACTTACCCGTGCTACTGCCGAAAGAGGTATTTGACGGATAAGTCCAGAATTCATATCTCTGAATGTTATCTTTGCATTCATCAATCTATCTATATTCGTCCGTTGGTCTTCCTTGTATCTTAATTGTATAGGATACTGATCTTCACCGTCGCGGAATTTGGAACTTTCTTTACCGTAAATTGCATTTCGAAGTTCCATACCAATCTGTCCTGTACTAATTCCTTCAAGGTTTGCTCTTATCCGGTCAATCTGAACAACTATTTCAGGTTTAGTCACATCGAAATCGGTTTTTAATTCTTCAATTCCAGGAATATTGAGGGAGTCAAGATAGCGGGTAAATCTCCTGGTTGTTCCGACCAACTCGTCAAGGTCATCACCAGTCATTTCAATATTTATTGGAGCTCCAGTTGGGGGACCCATTTTTTGCTTACCAACGGTAATTTCAGCTCCAGGGATATCTTTTAAAACTCCCCGGAAAAGGTTAATAAAAGGTTCTGTTTTTGCACCATTTCTTTTTGAGAATTCAACAAAATTAACGGTGACCTTTCCTTTATTAGAGGTCTTATTACCTGAATCAAACTGAGAATCAGATGCTCCGAGAGCAACATTAGTGATAACTGATTCAACGATAGGTTTTTGAGTTTCTATAACCTTGATAATTTGTCCTTCTACAATTGATGTTACTGAATCGGTTACTTGAACACTGGTTCCGACAGGCATTTTTACAAGTGCAGATATTGAGTTTGGTTCATTATCCGGGAAAAATACCACTTTTGGTTTTGTAAGTCCAAGTAAAAAAAATGTCATAAAAAATGCTGCAACCAGTCCATAAAGTAAGTAGTATGGTCTGCGGTATTTTAAAACCCAGTGAAGCAATTTCTCGTACTTATCAAGTGTTTGGGGAATAATATAATGCTGAAAATGAAGCAGGATTTTGTATCCGTATAAATTATGAAATAATACGAATATTGCTACAAAAATAATAAGATTACCCAGAGCTTTATATCCAAGCATATCGATAGCCACTCCAAAACCCGCAATAATACCTACTATCGTGAATATTTTTTTATTGCTTAAAGTTTGTATTTCCTCTTCATCTGGTTTCATAAATGATACTGCGAAAACAGGATTTATTATATATGCGACAAGAAGAGATGCAAAAAGAGTTATAATAACAGTTACAGGTATGAAAAACATGAATTTGCCAACGACTCCAGGCCAGAATGCCAGAGGGAAAAAAGGAGCAAGTGTAGTAAGAGTACCTGATAAAATCGGAACAAAAACCTCACCAGCTGCAAATTTTGCAGAAGTAGCAATATCCATTTTAGTCTTTTTAAATATTCGGTGAGTATTTTCGATCACCACAATTGCATCATCCACAACAATTCCCAGAGCAAAGATGAATGCAAACATCACCAGCATATTCATCGTAAAATTGATTCCAGGCATGACAATATAGGCCAGAGCCATTGATAGGGGAACTGATAATGCAACAAAAAGGGCATTTGTCAATCCCATGAAGAACATCAGTACGATAGAAACAAGGATAAATCCAATAATAATTGTATTATTAAGATCTGTTAGGGTTGTCCTGGTAAATTTCGACTGGTCTCCAGTAATTGTAACTTTTAAATCGGAAGGAAATTTTGATTTTTTCAAATCAGTCAGAAATGTTTTTATTTTATCCGATGCATCAAGCAGGTTTTGTCCGCTTTTTTTAATAACATTGATAGTAATTACATTTTCTTTATTCAGGCGGGCATAGCTTTCCTGTTTTGCGTATGAATCTTTTACTTCCGCAACATCCTTCAGATATACCAATGCGCCAGTAGATGAGACAATTACAATATTTTTCAGTGTTTCAATATCTTTGAATTCTCCAACTACACGAATAGAACGATCCATTCCCTGCAAATCTATATTACCCCCTGATATTGTTAGATTTTCTGAAGCAATCATGCGATCAATGTCATTCAGAGTTAATCCTGCCGCCTGCATTTTGAACATATCAATATTGACCTGGATTTCCCGATCAAGGGCGCCAACGATATCCACCCGAGTAATTTCAGGTAGACTCTCAATTTTATCCTGCAGGATGTCAGCATATTTTTTAATCTTATCCAGTCCATAATTTCCAGAAATATTAATATACATGATAGGAATTTCAGAGAGGTCAATATCACGTACATCCGGGTCCTGTTTCAGATCACTTGGCAAATCTTTTTTTGTTTTGTCAACTGCATCTTTGACTTTCTGTTTAGCATCCGGAATGGCAATACCGGTATTAAATTCTACCACAATCGATGAAAAATCTTGAATGGAAGTACTATTAATAACTTTTACACCACTGATTGATTTCAAATTAGTTTCAAGAGGACGGGTAACAAGGTTTTCAATATCTGAAGGAGAAGTACCAGGATAAATTGTATTTACAATAATATAAGGAATAACTATCTCAGGGATTTGTTCTTTAGGGATGGATCTATAACTAAAAATCCCAAATACAGCAATGATAACAGCCAATACATACACGCTAGTTCTATTATCAATTGCCCAACTGGTTGGACCAAATTCTTTAAAATTTTTTTCCATGAATTATTACTTTACTCTGGTTTATAATCTTACAGCCTCACCATCCTGAAGGTCTTGTTGTCCAGCAGTGATTAATAAATCTCCAGCTTTCAATCCTTCTATAACTTCAATCAACCCGTTATAAATCTGCCCTGTTTTTACTTTCACTTTCTTTGCAATTGTTTTTGGATTTTCTTTCATTGCCAGGAAAACAAAGCTGCCTTCCTGATCATTCTGAATAAGATTAATAGGAATAACAATTGCGTTTTCTGCCTGGTAATCATTAATTTCCAGAATGGCAATCATATTAGCTTTAAATCCAATATTTTCTGTATTTATCCGAACCTCAATCTGAAATGTTCTGTTTTGGGGACTGATATATTTACTGGCAGAAGATATTTTTGCAACAATTTCTTTCTGTAAATCAGGAAATTTAACAAGAACTTCATCCCCAACATTCACCTTTATTGCATATGCTTCGGCTATATCAGCAACGACTTTTGTGGTACTAAAATTTATGATTCGAAAAAGTGGTAATCCAGGGGCAGCAGATTGTCCAATTTTAACAGAAACATCTTCTACAGATCCATTGATGGGTGACTTAATTAATGTCATATCAATCTGGTCCTTAAGGGTTTTAATACTATTTTCGATGGATTCTTTATTGTTCTTGGCAGAAAGGAACTGCACCTCCGAACCTATTTTCTGTTCCCAAAGGTTTTTTTGCTTTTCATATAATTCTGTTACAAAATTCAGGTTTGCCTCCAACTGTTGGAGGCTTTGCTGCAGAATAGCATCATCGAGTTTTGCAAGAACCTGTCCTTTACTAACTTTATCTCCAATTTTAACCAGAACATCAACAACTACTCCAGGAGTTTTTGCACTGATACCCAAGTTTTCCTCACCATCAAGTTTACCTTGAACTTCAAGATAATGGTTAAAAACCTCGGTTTTTAATTCTTTTGTTGCAACTTTCCTTAGATTGGAATTATCCAAATTTATAGTGTCCGAATCAGCAAGTTCTGTTTCAAGCTGCCTTATTTGTTCACTGATAGCAACATGTTTTTTCTTCAGTTCTGCCAGTTTGGCCTGCTTATCACTACTGCAGGAAATTATGGATAAGAAAATTAATAAACCTGCAATTTTAAAATTCAATATTTTCATCTTGTAATAATTATTTATTTCTGTTTAATTTTTTGCCACAATACGATCAAGTTTAGCTTTTGCTTTTAAGAGAGCAATTATAGAATTATAATAGTTAGATTCAGTTGTAAGGTATTGAGTTTGGCTTTGAGTCAGATCAAGGCTTGTTGCTACTCCTTCTTTATATTTTATCAGGTTTTTCTGATATATTTTTTCGCTTAATGCCAGGCTCTCTTTATTATTTGTGTAATTAAGAAAAGCATTCTGGTAATCATTTTTTGCACTTTCAAACTCCATAGTAAGACTGTTCTCAACATCCTGTTTTACAAGTATTGTTTTTTCAAGGTTGAGTTTGGCTTGTGCAACTGTAGAAATACGTTTTGTACTTGTAAAGATGGGGAGGTTTAAAGAAACACCAATCACATCTTTTGGCTGAAAATTAAAAACTGGTTGGTTCGTCATTTCCTGGTGCTGATAAAAACCAGATATTGTTGGAAGATACAGGGATTTTTCCCGGCGTAAACTGGCTGACATAAGGTTTACCTGAGTCTCCATTATTTTATAATCGATGCTCGATTCAACTTTGAATTCATCTTGTAGCAGATATTGAAAATTTCCCTCATTGATAATTTTTTCCAGGCCATCGGTTAGGACTACTTCTCTTTCAAAGTCAATTCCGAGTTGAAATTTAAGTAATTTAGATGCAACTTCGATTTGACTTTGCAATGCAGTAATCACGTTTTGAAGATTTGACTTATTGATTTTTAATTGATCAACATCTGTGTCCTCAACAAATCCTTCCTGATTCATTTTTTCAATTTCACTATATGTTTTATCCATCAGAGAAACACTTTCTTTTAAGACACGTAAGTTTTCTTCCAATACTAATACCAAATAATATGAGGTTGAAACCGACTCCTTTGTAGTAAGTTCGGACTTAGTGTATGCTTTTTCCGATACTTCCTTATATATTCGTGCAGCCTGGAGTCCAACAATATATTCTCCGCTAAAAATCAACTGGCTTAAAGTAAAGTTAAAAATTGTATTATCTTTTGTTCCTAATGGTATTGCGGGGCCACTATATACATATTGATTTAGGTCCCCCGGACCGGTAAACTGTTCTAGTGCATCAACTGTTCCATTAGGGACCAGAGGAGTTTGTGTAAATCCTGCTACGGGAAAACTAAGTTCAGGAACAATAAAAATATGCTGATAATTTGCTGTTATGGAAAATTGAGGGAGTCCTATTGCTGTGGTTTCCAACACTTTCTTTTTAGCGACTTCAACATCGATTTTTGATGCCTGAACGGTACGATTATATTCCAATGCGAATGCCTTTGCATCATTTACTGATAATTTAAGAGTATCTAGCTGATTCTGCCCTGATAAGGTATTTGCCAGAAAGAGAATTCCAATTGTAAACAGGTATTTCATTATCGTTGCCATAATAAATAAAAATAAATAATCAATAGTTTAAAATCTTCATTGATTGTAATGATTATCGTTTATTCACTTAAGAGTTTCATAAACCTATAATTTATCTTTTTGTTCAAATACATCTTTATCAGAATAATCCAATTTATGAATATTTTTTTGGAGGAATTTTATTCCTTTTTCATTAGCTATTCCCCTGATATGGTAGATAAACATTTCTTTAAAAACGGTCCCTGAATTAATTTCTTCCGGTGAGAATAAGGAACTGCCGGCCATATTCTCTATTCTTGAAACATGAAGCTTGGTAAGGATATCTTCATTTAATTCCTGTCGGTATAAACCTTCCAGTTTCCCTTTTTTTAAATTCTCAAGAGTAGTATTGTAGATTTTTGTCCTGCGTGTTAATTGTACGCGCTGTGATAATTCCGGATAATATTTTTTCAAATCATAATCGAAGGAGGGGCTATAGCGTTTCAGCATGCTGATCATGAAACGGTTTATTTCGAACAATTCTTCAATCGCGTTATGTCTGATTTCTAAAATGCTATTAAAACAATTACTAATTCCCTCAATTTCATAATCCATGAATTTATTAATAAGATCAGTTTTATCAGTAACATGGAGGTATAATGTTTTTTTGGATATTCCCAGTTCCCGGGCCACGTCATCCATAGTAACACTCTTGATTCCATATTTTCGGAACATCTCAGAAATCTTAGGCAATATATCGTGTAATTTTTCCATGGAATGCCAAAGATAAAAATATTCTAAACAAACGGGAACAAAATTTACAAAAAAAGTTTCCGGAGTTTAAATATTTTCCAATACGCTAACATATAGAATAAAATGATTAGCAAAGTTAAGACAAAGTTAATTTTTTGGGAATTTGATATAATTCATTATAATTTAATATGATAAAAAATAGAAATTAAACATTGAAGAAAAAGTATGATTGATGTTTATGAAAAGTAAGTGGTATGATTTTTGGAAATGAATCTAAATATTATAAAATTTGTCATATAAAAATTATCATAAAAATGAGTGCTATTTTAAGATTTGGTATGATCATAATTATGCTGATCATCAGTAATATAACTTTTGGGCAGAAATCCTTCACAAGAAAAGTTGAAAGTTTCAGCGAGCTGAGCCTTTTGGGGAATATCAGGGTTGAATTGTATAAATCGGATACTCTATCCATTGAAATTAGCTTAAAAGATCTTCCGACAGAGAATCTAATCACTGAAGTTAAGGCGGATAAATTAAGTATAAGATTAAAAACAGGTAGCAATAGAGATGCTGTGGTTAAAGTAAAAGTATATTATTCAAAACTTGATGATCTTTCTGTTGCAGCAAATGGCTTAATAACTTCGCCTGAGGTTCTCACCGGGGAAAGCATAAATTTTAGCGCCCGATCCGGTGGTAAAATGGAACTTGAACTTGCACTTGAAGAATTAGATGCTTCGGTAGTGGAAGGAGCTATTCTTGTTTTTAAAGGAGCAGTTAAAAAACAAGAAGTTGCTGTACAGACAGGCGCAACATACTCGGCCTTTTTACTTGAAGCCGAAGACAGTTATGTTAAAGCAGGTACAGGAGCAAAAGCGAAAGTAAGAGCCAGCAGGATTATCGAAGCAAATTCAAATACCGGTGGATACATAGCATATATTGGCGATCCGATAAATGAATCTATCAAAACTAATCTGGGTGGTGAAATTAAGAAGTATAAGACGGATGAAGCTGCCGGGATAATAGAATAAGATTATTGACTTAAAAGGCTTTTGGCAATTTCAATATCTTCAGGGGTTGTAATTTTAATGTTATAAAAATCCCCATCGATAAGGTTTAAATCAACACCCGATTTTTCAACTACACTGGCATCATCAGTAAAATCAGATGAATAAATTGTTTCATATGCTTTGTTGACAATTGAATAAAGAAATACCTGTGGTGTCTGAATAAGTTTTAAAGTGGATCTATCAATCATTCTATTAGAAGAGCCAAATGTTTCTCTGACCGTTTCATTAACAGGGACAGCTGGAATAGCATTTCCATAGATAGCAGCCTGTTTATATAAGTTTCGTATTGTCTCAACTGATATCAAAGGCCGTACAGCGTCATGTATGCCTATCAGGGATTCATGCCTAACAAACATAAGCCCGTTTTTCACGGAATGAAATCGGGTTTTTCCACCCGGTGTAACTTTACAATTCTTTGTAAGATTATACTTGCCAGCCAATTTGTCCCAGGTATTCAGGTAAGAAGGATTTATAACCATAATAAGTTCTATACCGGGATCAAACAGGAGAAATTTTTCAATAGTATGAACAATAACAGGTTTTCCTGCTATTTCAAGGAATTGTTTTGGAATTGAAGAACCCATCCTTGATCCAGATCCTCCTGCAACTATAATTACAACGTTAGTCATCATACAAAATTAGATAAAAATGAACAAGTTCGATTGAGGATAGTTAGTATATTTAAAATTTGTTATTGTCTAATTTGTAAAAACGATAAATCAGTTAATGATCAGAAAAATTAAATTGTAGAACGAGTTAATTTATATTGTTATATGATAAATCCAGAGATACTTGAGTTTCTTAAAAAATTGAAGAAAAATAATAACCGTGAATGGTTCGCAGCCAATAAAAGTCTTTATTTAAAAGCAAAAACCAGTTTTGATGATTTTGTTCATGAGTTAATACAAATTGTTAAGTCCATAGATCCTGACATTGGGCTCCTTGAACCTAAAGATTGCACTTTCAGAATTTATCGTGATATACGTTTTTCTAAGGATAAATCCCCATATAAAACAAATTTTGGCGCATATATCAACCGGGGTGGTAAAAACACGCAATGGGCAGGGTATTATTTCCATATTGAACCCGGTGAAATATTTATGTCAGGTGGAATTTATATGCCTCAGCCACCTGTATTGAAAGCAATCAGAAAAGCAATTTTTGATGATCCGGAGATATTTCTTGCACTTATTAATGATCGGGGATTTAAAGAATATTTTCCTGAATTATATGGGGAAAAACTAAAAACCATTCCCCAGGGTTATCCTAAGGATCATGCTGCCAGTGAATTGCTAAAGTATAAAAATTATATCGTTTATAGAGAATTACAAGAATCGACAATAAAAGCACAAAATTTTTCAGACATTATCATTAAAACCTATACTCAACTTAAAAAGTTAAACGATTTTCTGAATAAAGCAATTGAAGATGTTGTCTAACGTAATTAATCCCTTCATTTATATATTCCAGTTCCTATAATTTAAGTAGCTTTATTTTTTCATCTCTCAAGAATGAAATTGAATCATAAAATTCTTCAAAACCTCTTACCCGGACTTTTACCTTTATTTATATTTATTCTTGCTGATGAGTTATGGGGAACAGTTATCGGTTTATATGTTGCTCTTGGTTTTGGGGTGGGTGAATTATTTTTTACTTATATCAAGTCTAGAAAATTTGAAAAATTTATTCTGTTAGATATTGGTTTACTGGTGGTTCTTGGCGGAGTATCAATAATTCTTGAAAACGATATTTTTTTTAAGTTAAAGCCAGCTTTAATAGAATTGATTTTTGCAGCAATACTGGGATTTTCTGTTTTTGGGAAGAGGAATTTTATTTATGAAATGTCATTAAGATATATCCGTGATGTTCAAATAAGTCCTCTTGGTGAAAGAAAATTAAATACGACCCTTAGAGTTTTATTATATTTAACATTGGGACATATAGTTCTGGTTTTATATTCGGCATTTTATATGTCGAATGAGGCATGGGGCTTTATCAGCGGGGTGTTATTTTATATATTGATACTTGGTTACTTTGGATTTGAGATTATTAAAGCAAAAGCTCTTAGAAAAGCTGTTGAAGGTAAAGAAATTTTACCTCTTGTTGATGAAGAAGGAAATTTAAATGGTAGTGCTCCCAGGTCCGAATGCCACTTTAATAAAAAGGATAAATTACTACATCCGGTTGTTCATTTACATGTTTTTAATAATAAGGGAGAAATTTTTCTGCAGCATAGATCGGATAATAAAAAAGTTCAACCGGGTAAATGGGATACTGCTGTTGGAGGGCATATTTCATATGGCGAAAATATAGAAGAGGCATTAAAAAGAGAAGCGAAGGAAGAAATTGGCTTAAAAGATTTTAAACCGCAGTTTATAAATAAATATATTTGGGAAACAGATGTGGAAAGAGAACTGGTTTTCACTTTCATTTCTGTTTCTGAGCAAACTTTTATTTTAGATACAAGCGAGATGGATGAGGGACGGTTTTGGAAAATGTATGAGGTAAAGAAAAAAATTGGCACTGGTATCTTTACCCCAAATTTTGAAAAAGAGTTTGACATTATTAGTAAAGGAATGATTTTCAATTAATATCATAAATCTTTTACTTCAATGGTAGTTAAAGGATGAATAGTGAAGTAAATAAATAGGCTCCAACGTCTGGAAAATTCTATAGATAGATCTAAAGTTTTCTATCGGCCGATTTGCGGATCATAAAACAGTGTGCCGTAATCATATTTTCATTCTTTTTCTTGAGGAAATAATAAGAAATTTGGATTTTCAGTTCTTGAGTTATTCATTAAGTCTGTCATTTCTTTAGTAATTTCAGGGTAATCAGCTGAAATGTCTGATATTTCATAAGGATCCTTTTCCAGATCAAAAAGCATAATTGGTACCGGCAAATTTTCAGAAACATTTAACCTGATTGCTTTCCACTTATCTTTTCGAATGGCTTGTTTACCTCCTTGTTCATGAAACTCCCAGTAAAGATAATCGTGGGTTTTTAGCTGTTTCTTACCAAGTAAGGATGGAAGAAATGAAATCCCATCAATGTTCTGAGGGATATTACTTCCGGTAATTTCAGCTAAAGTTGGCAGAACATCCTCAAAGGCAGAAATGTGGTCGGAATATGATTCGGGAACAATTTTATATTTCCAATAAACTATAAATGGAGTACGTATCCCTCCTTCAAAAAGGTCTCGTTTATGGCCTCTCAGGTTAGCTGTGGAATTAAAATAAGATGGGTTATATCCGCCCTCAATGCATGCTCCATTATCACTGGCAAAAAGAATGATGGTATTATCAATAAGATTTTCTTCTTGCAGTTTTTTGATAATTTGTCCAACATATGTATCAAGATGGCTAATCATAGCCGCATATGTTGCACTGGGGTAATCCTGAGAGCAATATCCAGTAGGAGAATAATCAGGAGCCCCGTAATCATTACCTTTATAAGGAATCTCATCAAACCTTCCTTTGAATTTTTTTAATATACTATCATTCGGAGCGATAAGTTCCACATGAGGTATGGTTGTGGCATAATATAAAAAGAAAGGATGATTTTTGTTGTCATCAATAAATTTCAAGGCATGATCCTGTATAATCTCAGGAGAGTAAATGACAGTGTTTACCCCATTATTTCCTGGTAGCTTATAGACAGAATCATTACTTCTAAGGTCAGAAGGATAATACCTGTGAGCCAGTCCCTGATCATCATACCCAAAAAATACATCAAAACCCTGTTTTGTGGGGTATCCAGAATCCGGACCCTTTTCTTCGAGTAAACCAAGTCCCCACTTCCCAAATAATCCTGTGGAATAGCCTGCATCTTTCAATACTTCAGCTACTGTCAACGAAGAATCTGGTAAAGGCACACGTTTATTTCCTCTTACAGGTGTATGGCCTGTATTCAAACCAGTCATTAGCACTGATCTTGAAGGAGCACAAACAGTGCATCCCGAATAATGGTTTGTAAAACGTATCCCATTTTCTGCCAGAAAATCAATATTTGGAGTGGAAAATTTTTCTTGTCCATAACAGCTGAGGTCGCCTATCCCAAGATCATCAGCGAGAATATAAATAATATTAGGTTTCTGCTTTACATCTTCTGTATTGATCACTGAACAAGCAGTTGTAATCAATATTAAAGGAACAATAATTCCACTATTGTATTTATGTAATATCATTTTCATTTGATATTCTTTAAACATTAAAATAATTACGAATTATTATTTGAAGTTAATGATATACAGTTAACCATCTTTAAGAAATGATTTTAATTTCTTTTTTGCCTCATTATATCCGATTTCAAAAATTTCATTTCCTTTTGCCGGATCCAGGATATTAAATTTATGTAAAACAGGAGGATCAATAAACAAATCAAGTTCATTTTTCTTATCAATAACATGAGATGCCACACTCAGGTGAAAAGTTCTTTCAGCAATAGAAAACATATTATTGAATTTTTTAACGTAACCAACTGGATTGGCATGAGAGCCAATAAGTGTTTCGCACTTTTGGTAGAGGGGTTGAACAGGGAAATTATCCATGATACCCCCATCGAGATATTCAATTTTATCTATAATTACCGGTTTGAAGAGGACCGGAATACTAGAAGAAGCAACGATTATATTAATAAGTTCACCACTTGAAAAGTAATTTATTTTCCCATTATTCAGATCTGTAGCGGGAACAATCAGTGGAATTTTAAGATCTTCAAATATTCTGGCATGAAGATATCGGTTTAAAATCTTTATCAGGCCCGTCATCTCCATCAGTCCGTCTTTTGGAATTGAAAAACTGAGGTAGTCTAGTCTTTTATTTCCATTGAGTATCTTAAGAATATCAGTGGGTTTGTATCCATCAGCATAAAAAACTCCCACAATGGCTCCGGCACTTACTCCAGAAATAATATCCGGGTAAATACCTGCTTCGTTCAATGCCTGCAAAACGCCAAGATGACTAAAACCTCTTGCCCCGCCACCGCTTAAGACAATGCCGGTTTTATATTTTACAGCCATATAATTCTCCTA
>CAZKMG010000071.1:0-13266 GCA_964553465.1 uncultured Bacteroidaceae bacterium | reverse complement strand
GGCTAATAAGGATCTTATTCTTACCTTGTATGGTCCCGGGAAAGACAGTATAAGGAAAAGCCACCATGATAAACCGCTTGATGATCCTTTTTACATTTGGTCGGGCGAATGTAAAGGGAACTGGGCAGTTACCTTAAAAAGTAAAACATCTTACGTCGATCTGACCGGTTTTGCAAAAATCCAGTGGAGATCAAGACAATCTGGATTTCGGAACCTGCATATCATTTTAAAACTCGCCGACGGTACATGCTTGGTTAGCAATCTGTGTGATGGTCCATCACGTGATTGGAGAATTACAGAATTTAATTTCATGGATATTCAATGGTACGGATTGATCATTGAGACTGTAATCGAAACCAGGCCGGTTAGAAATCCCGATCTTTCTAAAGTTGAAGAAATTGGTTTTACCGATCTTATGACCGGTGGAAGCAGTGATGCCTGTTCGCGTCTTGACTGGATTGAAGTATATGGGAAACCCGTTAAGAAATAATGTAATTTATATACCTGCTTAACTAAAATTTCTTTAATAATTACAATTCAGTTATTATGAAGAGAGGTATTTTTAGTTAGGTAGTAAACAAGGATCATTCTTCTCATGCACCAAAGCATGCATATATCTATTATCACTGAAAGTAGTTAAGTCTTAGAGTATGTGTCATAGGTTTACTGTCAGGTATATTTTTTGAATTTCAATTTAGAATTTTTATTATTCTATCAACAATCAAAATAAATTATTAAAAGATGAAGCGAAGGAAATTTTTTCAATTAGCATCTTTAAGTGTTGCTGGATTGACTGTTGCACCATCCTGCAGAGATAATAAAAACAAAAATAATCCGGCAAACACCATTGAAAGCACTAACCAACCTTTAGGTCAGGCTCCGAACTACAGAAGTACTATTAAACCTGCTTTTACTGGCGGGAAGATCAAAGGTAATAATGATACATTAGTAGTTGGACTTATTGGTGCAGGTGGACAGGGTACCAGATTAATCCTGGAAGTTGCTAATCTGAACGAAAATGTGAGGGTTAAATATATATGCGATGTAGACGATACGCGTGGAGGCCGCGCTATTTCTGAACTTGAAAAAATACAAAATTTTAAACCAATTAGGGTCAGGGATATGCGAAAGGTATTTGATGATAAGGAAGTTGACGCTGTTTTAATTGCTACACCTGAACATTGGCATGGACTTGCCACAATCTGGGCATGTCAGGCAGGAAAAGATGTGTATGTGGAAAAATGTATTTCTCACTCAATCATCGAAAGCCAAAAAATGATTGAAGCTACCATGAAATATGAACGTATTGTTCAATGTGGGACACAGAACAGAAGTGCAGATTATGCTAATACTGCCAGAGATTATATAAAGAGTGGAGAACTTGGACGGGTTGTTGCTGTAAATGTATTTTGCTTATTAAATGGACCGATTCCTTTTAATGAAAAAGAAGATTCTAATCCTCCCGACACTATTGATTGGGATATGTGGCTAGGTCCCGCACCAAAGGTACCATATAGCATTTCACGAAATAAATCATGGGGATATTACTGGGATTATTCCGGTGGATATGCACTGGCAAATGATGCTATACATCAAATGGACCTGGCGCGACTTATTTTGGAGGATCCAGGTTTTCCGCGCTCTGTGTATTGTGCAGGTGGAAGATACCTTTTTGATGATAACAGAGATATTCCCGATTACCAAATGGCAACATTCGATTATGGAAGTTTTATTATGACATTACAATCGGGTGAATTCACCCCTTATCTGACTAAAGTAAGCGATAAAATCCGTTTTGGACAGGATTTTCCGGAATGGAAACAAAATGGTACCAGAATAGAAATATTAGGGACAAAAAAAATGATGTATGTCGGACGAATGGGTGGTGGCTGGCAGGTATATGATAAAGGTGACGATAAGGGTGGAAAGATCGTTGCTCAGGATATGGGTATATTTCCCCTTAATGCACATCTTAAAAATTTTGTGAATTGCATTCGTTCCAGAAACCAGCCAAATGGAAATATAGTACAGGGACATAACAGTACTGTCCTTGCACACCTGGCCAATCTATCTTACCGGTCAGGTAATCAACAATTAATTTTTTCGCCTGAATTCGAAACAATTTTAAATGACAGTAAAGCACGTGAACTAGGTTTGCCGAACTATCGAAAGGGATTTGAATTGCCTGCTGAGGTATAATTAGAATGATACCTGTATTTTAAAGTGTAATAAGCCATTGGATTTGATCAAATTTATCCAGGGACAAAAAACAAGAATGAGTAAAATAAAAATTGCAGGATTGGTTATTGTAATTACAGGAATCATCCTTGTAACATTTGCATTTGTCAGAACATGGAATAAAACTGACATTGAGTTCAGAATACATATTAATGAAAAATTGATCCGGGAATCAAACTTTGGTGAGCCTCCTACTTTTGCTATATGGATTGAAAATCCCAAAACTTCGGCAGTTCAGACCATATTTGTCACAAGACGTGCTGCGTCTGGAGACTGGGAAGGTAAACCTTCAGTCCCGTCGGCTCTTCCTCGATGGTTTGAAATTTTTAAAATAGAAAATCACTCAAGGAGTATGCCAACCTTCGAGAAACCGGCACCCCTGGAAATTACCGGAGCAACCCCCAAACCTGGTTATTTTAAAACAAGGGTCAGGGTTACTCCAGGAAGTAAATGGATCTGTTGGATAGAGGTTAATCTGTCAGGGGATTTCAATGAACAATACAAAGAATTTGATGAGGTGGAAAAAATTACAGATGAATATTCAACAGGGCAACCAGCCTTGCTTTATAAGGCAGAAATTGAAGCTATACAAAACTCCATTATTACACCTAAAATTTTTGGCATGTCTCTACTTGATCCTAAAGAAGGTAATATCATCCTGCCTCAAATTGGAATTACAACTGCAGCGAGTATTTTTGATGAAATAAGTATCGCTATCGTAAAACCAAAACCCAGAATTTTTGAATGGGAATAACCGTCTCAAAACAAGAACATTATTCTCTGTCAACAGGTGTTTTCGTAAAAATTCAGTTGAATTTCAGGAAATACTCAAAAAACAAATAAATCTGTTCATTTGACTCTTTGTTTGGTACATGGTCAGGCCGGTTAGTCATGGCTACACGGTTTTCGTAACCCAATAACCGGTTCACCGCTATTGTGTGATTCAGAGGGATCCAGCGTTTTGGAGTGTCCTCCGAACCACCTGAAACAAGGAACGGGCGGGGAGCCATGAGTGCATGGAGTTCGTGAAGGTCATATCCTTCGGCAACCAGTTTTGGATACAACCCAAAGGCAGGGTTCTGATCAGTGATGAGCCCTCGTGTACGCCAGGGTTTGGGATGGTATCCCAGGTACCATGGCTCCCAGTAATTCACGCTTTCCCTGGTTTCATCAAACACTATCCCCGGATCGGACCAAACAGTACAGGCGAATTTGTCAAACAAACAAGCGGCAAACATAGACCATTTTCCACCAAAAGAATGCCCCATGATGCCAATACGTGTAGAATCAACTTCTGGTATTTTTGATAACACATACCAGGCATTGGCTGCAGCACATGCCAGCATCGAAAGAGGTTGAACTGTAGCATTCTGAATATCAGGATAATATAACGCCCATATTTTTTCCTTTGATGCTTCTGTCGTTCCGATTGATAGCGTTATAAAACCTCTCTTTGTGAGTTGATAAGCAAAATCGCGGTCAGGTTCCTTAAGACCGATGGCTGTTTCCGGTTCATAGTAAACCGTTATAACTGCAGGTTTTTTCCCTTTGCCGTCAGGAACAAGGAGATATCCCTCAGTCTTTTCTCCAGGAATCCAGGCAAACCTGATTCTGTGTTGAGTAAAATTTTCCCGACGGATAGTATCAAGTATTTCCATTTGTTGAACCTTCATCAGTGGAGGCCATGTCCCCATCATGTTATTCCATCGATCCAGGATCTCCTGCCTCCTTTTTTGCCATTCCTCTGGCGTTTTTACTGGCTTCCCGTTATAAAATTCCAATGGTGAACGATAATCACCATAATTACCTTGAAATTCTGCTGGGGGTGAAAAATAGATTGAAATTCTATTCCAGATTTCAGTTGATTTATTTTCTGAAGTGCAGGTTGTTAAATTTGCTACAATAATGAATGCAATAATAATTATTGTAATCATCAAAACAGGTTTAAAGAATAGTTTCATATATGTCAATTATTTAATGTAACCTGAATAAAAACCAATATAAAAATATGAACATTCTTTAAAATGGGATACATTTTTAACAGGTTTAAAGAGGTGTTTTATTTCAGTCCACAAAATATAATGTTTCTCTATGATTATCCTTGCATACATATTGCCAAATTCTATCTCTTTATAAGTTTTATTTCTGAAGGAAGAAATTTTAACTTTTTAATTTATAAATTTCGAAAAATGAAATAACTGGATCATTCTTTTAAAATATCAAATTGATTTAACATAATAGATAAGATTATGAATGTACAATTCTTTTTCTTTACAGTTATTTTCTCCAGCAGTAAAGCGTGGAGGCCTCTTTGATCATAATAACCATGTTTTTCTTTTTTACTCCTGAAATGATAGCTCAAAAACTTCAACCACAAACTAGTCCTGTAACTGATCAATCAAATAACATCCGAAATTATCTGATGCTTGCAGCAGAAGGCATTACTGATAATGCCCTCTCGGATATCCATTCACTCAAGGACTGGGAATCCGCAAAATCCAAACGGTACAATGAATTTATTGAAATGATGGGACTAACAGATTTACCTTTAAATGGTAGAAGGACACCTTTAAATGTTAAAATTACCGGGACGATAAAAATGAAAGCTTACCATATTGAGAAACTTTATTATGAGTCTTTACCAGACTTGTATATCCCGGCAAATCTTTATATACCTGATAAAATAAAAAAACCGGTCCCAGCTATACTTTATGTTTGCGGACATGCACCCACACAAAAAGTTGAATACCAGGCTCATGCGAGAAAATTCGCTGAATTGGGATTTGTATGCTTGATTATCGAAACCATCCAGTGGGGAGAGGTTAGGGGTGAACATCACGGATGCTGGGCCAATGGATGGTTTCATTGGTATAGCCGGGGTTACACTCCCGGTGGGGTAGAGGTATGGAATGCAATACGAGGACTGGACCTGCTTGCAGAAAGACCAGAAGTGGATAAGGAGAAAATGGGTGTTACAGGTATTTCTGGTGGGGGGGGACAAAGCTGGTTTATTGCCGCTGCTGATTCACGTATTAAAGCAGCGGCACCTGTATGCGGTGCAAGTACATTAAAAGCACATATTTCTACCCGAACAATTGATGAGCATTGTGATTGTATGATGCCAATCAATACTTATCGTATAGACTTCCAGGATATTGGCGCCCTGATAGCACCCAGACCGCTTCTAATATGTCAGGCTAATCAGGACGGGTGGAATACTGTTGAATCAGTCCGGGAACTTTATACCGACATCAAAAAAATTTATGCCTATTATGATTCAACCGACAAAATAGGGTTTATTGAAACACCTGGAGGACATTCATATCATCAAATATCAACAGAAAATATATTTTCATTTTTCATGGAACATCTGATGGGAAAAAACATTCCTCCTGAAAAAGCCGGGGATATTGATCAATCGCCTGAAAAACAACTTTCAGAGGAAGAATTGAAAGTTTATATTGACGGTCCGCCCAAGGATGATCGTACGAAAAAGATCCAGGATTCTTTTATTCACCTGCCTAAGGCTCCAGAAATCACTAATGAAAATGAACTTATAGCATTCAGGTCATCTGTAAAGAGTTTTTTAAGTGAGAAAACTTTTGGGGCATTTCCAAAGGAACCTGCACCGTTGAATCCGAAATTGATTTTTCATACCCTCGACGGAGCTAAATATGGTAATGATGTGTACAGTTTCGTATCAGAGGAAGGCTGGAGATTGAAAGTGAGTATCTTCTGGCATAATACACCGAACCATAAAAAGCCCCTAATGATTGTATTAAGAAATCCTGATGAAGATCGCGGTGAGTCAGAAAAATTTATAAATGGGTTAGGAGAAAATTGGAACATTGCTTTTTTTAATGTGAGGGGTATTGGAGAGACAGGGTGGGATCCGGCCTTACAATGGCATATCCGGAGGGCATCTGCCTGGACAGGGAGAACAATTGCATCAATGAGGGTCTATGATGTATTACGCTGCCTGGAATTTTGCAGAAGTCTGGACGGAGTGGATCCAAGTAAAATTGGAATAGCTGCAAAGGATGAAATGACAGTGGTGGCCATGTATTCTGCACTCTTTGACGGGAATTGCCAGACATTAGTATTAAAAAATCCGCCTGAAAGTCAGAATACAGGAAGCAGTCCGGATGGAAGAGGTGCGACCATTGAAATGCTGAATTGCCTCAGGATTACTGATGTTTACCAGTTACCGGCATTATTGTCACCTGCGGATATAATATTTATCGGTGAGATTCCTTCCGCATACTTTTGGTCTGAAAATATTCTTAAGAATCTCGGAAAAGGAGAATTTATACACGGATTTCCTGAACTTTAATTCGATAGTTTAAAAAAAATAATTAAATAATATGGAAATCTCCCGACGTAGTTTTTTTTCAACCGGATTGGGATT
Source organism: uncultured Bacteroidaceae bacterium (assembly GCA_964553465.1). GTDB lineage: Bacteria > Bacteroidota > Bacteroidia > Bacteroidales > CAZKMG01. The sequence goes on along the minus strand of CAZKMG010000071.1, from coordinate 6,620 downwards.
CATGGGGACAGTCCTCATTGATCCGCATTCTATTTTTACCGGGTATAACAAGGTCTTGGACCAGGCTTTTATCAATCATCATAAAAACCTGATTGAAAAAGAAATACTTACTGCCATGGAAGCAGTATATCTTCCCTATGGAGAGACATTTGATGGAAATTACAAACCCGAATTAAAGTATATTGAAAAAGTAGTCAATTTTTACGATTATCAGGCTACAGGAATATCTGTTCTGGCTGTTCTGGCTTCTCAAGAAAACAAAAGAGCTATTCACCTGATAAAAAAAATTCTGCATAATATTAATTATTACAGGGAAAATATCCTTGGAACAACAGTTGGAGGTGAATATTATGGAAGGATTTGGGCAGTTCCATTACGAAGGCTTTTACTTCACCTTGCATTAGCTTATAATAAGCTTGAGAAAATATTTACTCCTGCAGAGAAACAGGCTTATTATGAAATGATTAAACAGCAGGTTGAACTTGCCATTGAGCATAATAAGAATTTTTTCCCTGGTGAACGAAAATTAAATATATTGGAAACAATAGTAAATAACCACACAGCTATATTTATGCAGGGAATTTATTATTGTGGAAAGGTATTCGATCGCAATGATTGGGTTGAAATGATGCTGGAATTTGCTCAGCGCATGTATGATTGTGTGCAACCTGATGGCTATTTTGAGGAGAATACTAACGAAACCCATGAGGGAGGACCTTCCCTTGTCTATACAAGGCTTACTTTAGGATGTCTTTATGATGTTATGGATGGAATAAATAATCCTCGGGAAAAATTTATGAAAGCCGGGAATTTTTATCGCTCATTCATTAATTATCATTACCAGATGATTTGTATTGCAGATGAGCGCACTAATTGTTTTAATGAGAAAGGGATTGATTATGGGCTTGCCTTACATTCACTTACTCCTCAGGGAAGGTACTTTATTGTTGATAATTTAAGATCTCTGAATTATAATAAACTTTCAATTGAAGACTTGTCTGTTATTTACCATGAGTTGGATTTAATGAGAACCGGTAGTTGTGCTTTGCCTGAAAACAGAGTTGAAGGGAATAGCCGGATTAGTCTTCCGCTTGGGATTATACGTAAAAATGACTATACTGCGGGTCTTTCGGCTCTTTTTGCATTGAACCGGGTGATTAAACCAACCAGCGATTATGCCCTTGATCAGCAGGATATGGTATATTTATCCCATAGAAAAGCAGGTCTGATTTTAATTGGGTATAAATCCAAAAATAATCCACAGTTCTCAACCTTCAGAATAGAAGATGATGCCTACACAATAAAAACTGGAGAACTTACCATGGGAGATGGCTGGGCTGAAGCTCATCTCTACTATCGAACATTTAGATCCACAATCCGCTGGGAAATTTCTAATATAGCAAGGCTCATTCTTACAGCTGACTCCGATCAGATGATTACAACTTCCCTCCCTGTTTTTAATGAGAAATATATTCAAACAAAGAATAAATATACAATAAAATATCTCAAAGGATTTTCCCCCTATACTCAAGGTAATAAATCAGATGAAATCAAGTCCCTGATCTTCGAATGGAAAAACAAATTGATCCTTGAGTTTAAATGTTAAAAAATTGTATTTAAATTCTTTATGGACCTTTTATTTATTTTTTAAATGAAGATTGGCAAATTTAATATATTGATCCCAGTCATACGCTGTCACATCATGCTTGCCGGGTCTGATATGATATCCAATAGTATTCATGATGGGTTGGCTAGTTCCGGGCATTTCCATAGAGGGTAATCCCTTTTTGCCGAAGAGTTTATATACCGGAGTAGCAAAATATCCGGAAAGGTATTCACCTCTGGGATCAGCCCACTGGTCTTCTTCTGCGCTTGCAATATAAACCGGTCGAGGGGCCATTAAAGCAATCAACATATGTTGATCAACCGGGAGTGCATTAACATTATCATCATATTTTAAACAATTATCACATAACCAATGAGGAAAAACATCATTCATGGCCTTGAGTGTTTCGCCATACATCCGGCGTGAGAGTGCTGCACCCCCACATCCTGAATTATTTGAAATCACAATAGCAAAGCGCTGGTCGAGTGCACCTGCCCAAAGAGCTGTTTTACCTAAACGCGAATGTCCCATTACAATAACTTTACCAGCATCCACACCCTTTTCTTTTTCAAGATAATCAAGTGCCTTGCTCAGTCCCCATGCCCATGCTGATATGGAACCCCATTCGTTCGCTGCGGGTTTTGTCTGATTAGGGCTATAGAGAAGCGGATGCACACCATCAGAAAAATCATCTCTATCCGGATCGACATCGCCATAATAAATAGTTGCCAGGCCATATCCCGAATCAATTATTTTTTCAGCCTGCCAGTTGGTCTTGCTGGTTCCCCTGGTTTTTTCAGTAGCCTTATTATCTGTTATACCAAGAGATGTAATAGGTCTGATCCAAGATCTGGTTACAAAAATTTCCGGGTCATCCGCTACAGTCTGATTACCCCCAAAATTATAACCTAAAAAAAGGGGAGCTTTCTTAACATTTTTTGGAAGAAAAAGTAACATATTCACCTCCAGCTTTTTTCCATTCTTTTCAAACGTTAACAATATCTGCTTCCTGATAGCTTTGCCGCCTAATCCGTTTGTACTTTCTTCCAATATTCTGGAGGAGGAAATATTTAATTCTCCTGGCATTTTCCCATACATATTTTCCTCAAATAAGGATAAAATTTCCGGTCTTCGAACATCATTCCAGATCTTTGCTGTAGTAATCTTTTTACCTGTCTTTGAAACCAGCAGTTCAGGCAATGTATATTTTGGAACCTTACTTTCATCATAATTTGGTTGACTGAAAGAATAAAAAGTGAAAGACATTATTGCTGCATTTAACATAATTAGTTTTTTCATGTGTTTAAATTTTTATTTTTTATGGTCACATAGCCTGCCCCGCAAAAGCGGGGGAACTCGCGATGAATTTAACATGCTTTTTTGTGAATTTAAGCATGTTAAATTCATGCTCGTTTCATACATATAAAATTTTAATTACAATGAACTTTAAAAATCAGACTGCCTTAACTATATTCTATTTTCAAAGTAATGAAAAATTAATTTAAATAAGAGAGGAATAATATAAAATATATATTTATACAAAACTGAATGAATAAGATTAATTAACCTTCTTTATTTTTCCATTTTTTCATGCAAGGTTTTTAAATGGGAATGAATTGTATGTATGAAAAATTATTACATTGCGAGGTTTCAATCCAATTAATTCATAAGTATGATAAATGACCTATTTAGAACCAAACCGATGGAACAACTCAGGCATCATGCTGAGGGTGACCACGGTCTGAAACGGGCATTAACTGCCACAAATCTTATAGCCCTTGGAGTAGGTGCAATTATTGGAACCGGTATTTTTGTAATTACAGGTACTGTCGCTGCCAATAATGCAGGCCCGGCACTTGTTCTTTCGGTTATTATATCGGGTATCGGATGTATTTTTGCAGGACTCTGTTATGCTGAGTTTGCAGCCATGATCCCTATTGCCGGAAGTGCATATACATACGCATATGCGACATTAGGTGAATTCCTGGCATGGTTTATTGGCTGGGACCTGATCCTGGAGTACCTGTTTGCATCATCTACGGTAGCAGTTGGCTGGTCAGGATATGTGGTAAGCTTTTTAAAGGACTTTGGGATTATTATTCCGGATAAACTTTGTCATGCACCGTTCGATTATATTAATGGCTGGGTAGCTACAGGCGGTCTTATTAATTTCCCGGCAATATTTATAATTATAATCATTACTACTATCCTGGTTATTGGTATTAAAGAAACAGCTACATTCAATAATGTTATTGTAATAGTCAAAGTTGCAGTTATCCTGCTTTTTGTAGCATTTGGTATTTCATACATTAAACCGTCCAACTGGACACCATTTATTCCGCCAAATGCCGGACATTTTGAAAATTTTGGTTGGACAGGAATTCTAACTGGAGCAGGGATTATCTTTTTCGCATACATCGGATTTGATGCTGTTTCAACAGCTGCCCAGGAGGCAAGGAATCCTCAGCGTGATCTTCCTATTGGCATAATGGGATCCTTGTTGGTCTGTACTGTTCTGTATGTTGCTGTTTCTGCTGTATTAACAGGGATGGTAAGTTATAAAGAACTTGATGTTTCTGCTCCCATTGCTTATGCTATTGATACAACTGGTCCGCAGCTTATGTGGCTTCGTCCGCTTGTTAAGGTCGGAGCCATAGCAGGATTAAGCTCTGTAGTGCTTGTGATGCTTCTCGCGCAACCACGAATCTTTTTTACCATGGCACATGATGGACTGCTTCCAAAGATTTTTTCACAGATTCATCCAAGGTATAAAACACCTTATATTACTACAATACTCTGTGGAAGCATTGCAGCAGTTATTGCCGGTGCACTCCCAATCCATATTCTTAGTCAACTGGTTTCAATCGGAACCCTGATGGCCTTTACTATTGTTTGCGCAAGTATTCTCGTTTTAAGGAAGACACAACCCAATGTCAGACGACCATTCAAGACTCCATGGGTGCCTTTTGTTCCCATTGCAGGAATGGTGATTTGTCTTGCACAGATGATCGCACTTCCTTATGATACATGGATGCGTCTTATTATATGGATGGCGGCCGGTTTTTTAATCTATTTCTTTTATAGCAGGAAACACAGTCTACTTAGAAAGCAGGATTAAATAAAATCGAAATTTTTTATATATTTATAACATTGTCCTACATTACACTTAAACTCATGAAAAACTCAGACTCAATTAAGCTAGCTCATATTGTTCTATTATCTCTATTCATTTCCCTCTTGTTTTCTTTTTCGTGTAAAAATTCTGATACACAATATGATTTTTACCAGATTAAAATTTATCATCTCAACGATAAAGCGCAGGAAGCTGTTATGGATAAATTTCTGAAAGAAGCTTTTATTCCTGCTGTTCACAGGGCTGGAATCACCAAAATAGGTGTGTTCAAACCAGTTGAGGGGGATACTATTGCAGGAAATGTAATCATCGTGTTTATACCTTTTAAATCGTTAAAGCAGTTTGAAGATTTACCCCTTGTGCTGGCGAAAGACAGCGAATATAATGCTTCCGGTAAAGATTATATCGATGCTCCATACAATAATCCTCCTTACGGCCGTATTGAAAGTATAATTCTTAAAGCTTTCGTTGAGATGCCTCAGTACGCAGTACCTTCATACAACTCAAAACCTGCTGAAAGAATATATGAGTTAAGGAGTTACGAGGGAGCTACTGAAAAAATATTTCAACGTAAAGTGGAGATGTTCAATAAAGGTGGTGAAGTGAAATTGTTTCAGAAACTTGGTTTTAATGCGGTATTTTATGCTGAGGTTATATCTGGCTCTACTATGCCTAACCTTATGTATATGACTACATTCTCTGATATGAAATCGCATGACGAACACTGGAATGCTTTTCGTAATGCCCCCGAATGGAAAGAATTGTCTGGTAGGGAAGAATATAGAAATACCGTTTCCAGGGCTGTGATATATTTATTACATCCTACTGATTATTCAGATATATAGGATTTATTTTCACCCCAAAGACATTTTTATTTACGGTTAATTATTCACAACTATTTATATTTTTTGCCGCGAATAGAAATTAAAATAATCGCTTATAATTTTGTTCATAAGGAGAAAAAATCATGAAAAATTTCCTTCTGTTAGAATTACTTGTTCCGTTAACCCTTACAGCTACTAATACTTTAGCAATTAATGGAGACAAGAAACCGAATGTATTATTTATTGCAGTTGATGATATGAATAATGATCTGGGTTGTTATGGTCATCCTCTGGTCAAGTCTCCAAACATTGACCGACTTTCATCAAGGGGAATTACATTTTCGAATGCTTATTGCCAGTTCCCGCTTTCCAGCCCAAGCCGGTCATCGCTTTTAACTGGTTTGCGCCCGGATAAGACAAAAGTTTTCGATTTATATTACCATTTTCGCCAGGATATGCCGAATATTGTGACGTTACCGCAGTTATTTTCTAATAATGGTTATTATGTTGCCCGTGTGGGGAAAATGTATCATTATGGGAATCCGGGGGATATTGGCACCAATGGGCTTGACGATAAGGTGTCCTGGATGGAACGCTTTAATCCTGCCGGAAAGGACAAAACATCTCTGGAACAGGATATAATAAATTATACTCCCAAGAGAGGACTGGGAGCAGCAATGGCATTTTTATCAGACAAACAAGGAACAGACCTGGAGCACACTGATGGAAAAGTGGCAAGCGAGACAATTAAACTTTTGGAGAAACATAAAAACGAACCATTCTTTATTGCAGCCGGATTCTATAAGCCACATTGTCCATGGGTTACACCCGGTAAATATTTCGATATATATAATCCTGATCAGATTAACCTACCTAAGATAAGTCCGGAGACGCAAACATATTATCCTAAATTAGCCCTGGCCTCTACTAATCCATGGCCTTATCTTGGTATAAGCGCCGACCAGGCGAAAGAATGTAAATTAGCATATTATGCTGCAATTTCCTTTGTGGATGCACAAATAGGTCGATTACTCGATGCAATTGATTCATTAGGATT
>CAZKMG010000070.1:12000-13267 GCA_964553465.1 uncultured Bacteroidaceae bacterium | reverse complement strand
GAAGGGTATGGGAGGACAGTTGCGTGGAATTTTTCTTTACACCAGGGCCCGATATTAATCGGGGATACTTTAACATGGAAATGAATTGTAAAGGAATTTATCTTCTGAATTATCATAAAAATAATGATCAGGAAAAGGGAGCTTTGACACCTGAAGATTATCAGAAGATAAAGGTTTCATATTCATTGAGAAAAGATGCGGAAAAGGAACTTACAAATACTACCAGGTGGACTGTTGAATATTCAATTCCATATTCTATTCTTGAAAAATATATGGAAGTTGATAAACCGCAGGCGGGAACAATATGGAAAGCTAATTTTTATAAATGTGCTGATAAAACATCACATCCGCATTGGCTCACCTGGGCACCCGTGGATTATCCGACACCGAAATTTCATCTCCCGGAGTTTTTTGGAACAATTGTTTTTAAATAATGATTTTAAATTGTTGTTAATGTTTATTTTTCAAATGGGATTTACTTTGTTTATCTCAAATGCATGTTTATATTTGCTGGATTGTATGAATATAAATAAAATAAAATAGGATGAAAAATCATTTTTCAAGGAGAAACTTTTTGCAAACCGCTGCTGTTTCAGCTACAGCTGCCATGCTGCCGGGTTATGCAAAAGCTACAGAAAAACAAACTGAGAATGCTTCAAAAATACTCGCTGATGAACTGCCAAAACGAAGACTGGGCAGAACCAATATAATGGTATCCTGCATTGGTTTTGGAGCTGGTTCCCGCTATACCAACTGGGTAGCAGATGACAGAACTTTGCAAAAGCATATTGATTATGCCATTAAATCAGGTATAACTTATTTTGATGCAGCAAGGTCTTATGGAAATGGATTGACTGAGCAACGGTACGGAAAATTCCTTACTCCAAAATACAGGTCACAGATTTTTCTTAATTCTAAATCCCAGGAGAGGACCTATGATGGAGTGATGAGGGAGATAGAAATATCATTAAAAACTATGAAGACAGATTACCTGGATCTATTCTGTATGCATGGCCTAGACCTTATTGAACAAGTGGATGCCCTTCTAAGTCCGACAGGTGGGTACAAGGCATTTTTAAAACTAAAGAATGAAGGAACAGTTAAAAATATAGGATTTTCCTTTCATAAATGGAACGAGGCTTCACAAAAATCATTCAAGGAATTTGATGTTGATGCAATTTTATGCCCTATTAATGCTTCCAGGAATAGTGGATGTGAAGACAACCTTATTCCACTAGCGCAAAAAAGAGACATCGGGATAATTGCT
>CAZKMG010000070.1:0-11990 GCA_964553465.1 uncultured Bacteroidaceae bacterium | reverse complement strand
TTGCTATCAAAATTCTTGGACAAAACGCCTTGATTGGAAATGTATCGGGAGATGACCTGGTACGATATGCCCTCAGCCTTCCAATTTCGGTTGCGAATATTGGGATGGACGGATTCTCCCCACTTCAGGCTAATACAGATATTGGTAGGGAACCAATCCTTACAGAGGATGAAGCTAAAAAAATCAAAGATCAACTCAATTTTGATCCGAGGGTTACCAGACTTCCTTACTTTACGGGATAATCTGGGTAATAACAGTTGATTGTCCTTATAAAATAATTATAAATAGTTATTTCATTTATTTAAATCTCAGTTTAAATTTAATGGAATTATATGTTTTTGATAATAAGATATATAGGTTTTGTTGATAGTTTCATTAAATAAATGCAAACAGTTAGAATTATCGGACACATTGTACGTTCAACCATTCAATAAAGTGATAAATAAATAATTAATTATCTCTTTATTAATAATTTCCTAAAGATTAAGGAGAAGTTTTATGAAAAATGAAAGAAATGTTTCCCGGCGAAATTTCCTGAGACAATCATCTCTTGGCCTGGGAGCTGGAATAGTTGGGACATCAGTTCCTTCTTGTATGCCGGGCAGTTTAAATGAAAAGAACAAACTTCCCCGGGAAATATGCCTAGCAAGTGTTGACCTAAAAGGTCTTTGGCCTGACACTTCCACAGAATCGAGAATTAAACGGATTCTTGGAAGAATGGAAGAAATAACCGGACTTCAACCGGATATTGTTTGCCTGCCCGAGTTGTTTGATACAATATGGGTTGCAGAGCATAGGCCTCTTAGCGAAGTAGCTGAGGATGAAAAAGTTCCGGGACCAGTAACCAGCAGGATGGCTGAATTTGCTATTAAGCACAATTGCTATGTAGTTTGCCCTGTTTATACAACCCATGAAGGTCATTTTTATAACAGCAGTCTTTTAATTGACCGGAAAGGGAACATTGCGGGCGTTTATCATAAAATGCATCCTGTTAAGACAGAGATCATCTCAAATAATGGGGGGAAGGTAAAGGTTACCCCTGGAGCACTTGACCAGCCGGTTATTGAAACAGATTTTGGTAAAGTGGGCATGCAGATCTGTTATGATGCAAACTGGAAGGATGGTTTTGATAACCTTAAAAAGCAGGGTGCGGAAATAATATTATTTTCTTCTGCTTTTCCGGGTGGGAGGATTCTTAATTATTATGCATGGAGAAATAGTTGTTATGTATTATCCAGTACAGGCGGAGATGCCAGGGTGGTTGATATGTCAGGGAATGACCTGGATTCGAGTAGTACTTTCGTAAGGTATGCCTGGGCTAATGTAAACCTGGATAAAGTCACCGTGAATACATGGCCTACAAGAGACAGGTTGCCTGAAATATTTAAGAAATACGGAGACCGTCTGAAAATCAAAGTCTGGGATTATACAGATGTCATTACCATTGAAAGTCTCGATCCTCAGCTTAAAGTGATGGATGTGTTGAAAGAGTTTGAAATTCAGACAATTGATCAATGTATAAAAGACACAGAAGAAACTCAGGATAAGTACAGAATGTAAAATGAATTATAGTTCTAAACTGCATAATTCAGCAAAAAATAAAAAAGATAAAATTCATTATTAAGGTGCCACAATGATAAATACTGTAAAAAAAGTTAACCGGCTTCCCAGGGAAGTATGGGTTGCAAGTATAAGCCTCAAAGGATTATGGCCAGAAAAGACCATTGAGAAAAGAATGAAAGATGTCCTTACAAGAATGGAAAGTTTATACGCTTTTGAACCTGATATTATTTGTCTTCCTGAAACTGTCCAGATTTCCTGGGTCAATGAAAAGAAGACACTAGAGGAGGTGGCAGAGGATGAAACTTCCCCGGGACCTGTCACTTCCATGTTAGCTGAGGTTGCCAAACGCCGGAATTGTTATATTGTTTGTCCAATAGTTACAAAGAAAGATGGGCATTTCTATAATAGTTCTATATTGCTGAATCGACAGGGAAAGATTGACGGAGTATTTCATAAGGTTCATCCCACCATTTCTGAGGTAGTTCCTCAGTCATATTACAAGGGTGGGAGTATAACCCCGGGTGTGCTTCATCCCCCTGTATTTAAAACAGACTTTGGAACGATAGGATTGCAGATTTGTATGGATGCTGCATGGTTCGATAACTGGCGATTTCTGAAAGAGGATGGGGCAGAGGTTGTATTATTTGCTTCACAAGCTTCTTATAAGAATATTTTAAGTCATTATGCATGGCTTAACCATTATTACATTGTTACAAGTACAGGTGAGGATGCAAGAATTATTGATATGACAGGAGAAGTTATATCTTCCGATGGAGAATTCGCAAGATGGGTATGTGCCCCAATTAACCTCGAAAAAGCTTTTGTTCATATATGGCCGCAGGTTAACAGATTTGATGATATCCAGAGGAAGTATGGACGAGGGATACGCTTTAACATCAATCATCTTGAAAACTGGGCAACTATTGAAAGTCTGCACCCTGATTTGAAGGTTAAAGAAATTCTTAAAGAATTTGATCTTCCAACCTACGATGAACAAATAAAGGAAGCAACTGAGATCCAGAATAAATACAGGCTATAAAATAGAATTCATTCGTAAGTTAGACTCTGTAAATTATTGCTTTGGTTAGTTTCAAATCCTTAAAAAATACCCTTTTCACTTAATAAATGGGAAAATAATTCACAGGATGCCTGTTATTTAAAACTAATTCGTAAGTATTGTCATTGCTTTATATCCTCTGAAATTTTCTCAATAAATAAAATCACAAATATTTATTTTATCACAAATCTTTTACCCTTTTTTTCAGATAAGCACTGATAGAATGAACATCTTCAAAGTATTAACTATCTTATATTTTAAATTTTCCTCAGACTAATTATCTCTGTTTTACCAGCTTCACCCCTTTGTGGAAGGGAAATTTTAACAATAGTCTTTCCATTTATTTCTGTAGCATTTACACCTTCAAATTTCCTTTTAAAAGTCAGTTGAACCTCATTTAACTTTTGCGTCGGGTCAGCCACAGAAACGTGAATTTCATAATTCTTATTTCTCAACATCACAATACAAGCTTGGTTGACTTTAAAACCACCGAAAACACTTGATTCACCAGGCTCATAAAAAACAACACCAGCCAAATCACCTTCAATGGTTGCAACCTCCTGTAATTCTTTTGTATTCTTTATGCTGAAAACAGGTTCATATTCCATTTTGACTAATTGTGCAGTTAAAGCATTTGGGATTAAAATATAACTATAAGATTTATTGAATGGATTTTTACCATGCTTAAACCATAAATTAAATATCCTGGCTGAAATTATTTCATCTTCCGGATAATGAGTCGCAACCCTATGCCAGGAGCCATTAACCATTTTTGTTTCAAGTGCAAGGGTAGCTTTATCCGGGAAGAAGTAACCTATTCTGTCATGTAAAATCCACTTCGGGTCGGTTATTTCTTCCACTTCGCCAGCCAAATTTAATCCCATAGATGTTTTTATCATCGCACTGTCCCTGTAATAAGATTGATTTACTGATGTTGTAACCGGTAGACCTTCAGATGAACAAATACCCGCTCCCAAGCAAATAATCATATCATTAAGTACAAACCAGGACTTCTTTGCCATGAGCCCATCTCGTTTATAATCCATCACAGCAATGCCATTGTCACCATCGGAAATGCCTCCAACAAAATCGCTGTTAATAAAATAACCCTTAGCTAGCAATAAGGGAAGAATTTTATCATCCTGATGAATTGTTGTACCGGGTAATTTCTTCCAATTCCAATAAGGAAAAATATTGTCATACTCATCTCCCTGCTGATACAAATATGTAACACCATCTCCAATATAATACCCATTCACATTTTCATACCGGCTTGATTCTCCTCCCTTCACGCGTTCGGAAACCATTTTCACAGAGAAAAAATACCCGGGAGTTCGTTTCACCTGGTATTCTGATCTCCAGAAATGTTTATGTCCTATCAGGTTTTCGTAATTCATTGCCTTCCTGTATTCCTCAGCATACTGAGGATCCAACTGTACCATTTTGTTAATATCCTCATAGAGTCTATTTGTCTTTTCTGATGCAGAATTTTTGAGCAATTTCCTACCACAAGTGGTTACATCAAATTTACCTTTCCAACTTACCCATTGCAGACCTTCCATGAGATAATTCCTCAATACTTCCATTTTGTTTTCATTAAAAGCGAAAGGAGTATTTCGGAGTATATAAATCCATTTTGTCATGTCCCCAAAATATTCAAGCCCATAATTTCCAAATTGCATCTGTGGTCCATGCTGATGATATGACCAATCTGGTTGTATACCATCCCCCAACCGCACAACCAACTCACTGTGAATAGATTCGCTTGCTTTTTTTATCATTTCAACATCCTTTAATAGCAACGATCTAAATAATACATTAGCAGATACCCAGACTTTGTTTTGCCCGCTATACTTAATTTCTGAACGGTTCAGAATAATAACTCCTAGATCGATTTGTTTTTCCGAAAGTTCATTCTCCATTAATATCATGATTGGAGCAAGTAATTCCGGAGTGCCAATTTCATTGTACCACCAACTGTAAGGACTTTGAAAATTATTTTCAAGCCAAAAATTTAGCGCAAGCTGAATTTTGCTTGAAACATTTTTCTTATGATATAATTGATTACCTCTTGTTTGATATGATTTGGCTATATCCAATAGGTTTTTCAGGTGTAATATTGTTTTCCAGGGGCCATCAACTTTATCATCATAATTGATATCAGACCAGGAACCATCAGTATTTAAATCAGTAAGTAATTTTTCTACCTGTTGTGGGTTTGATTGTTCATTTAGCAAATAGTTGAAAATATTTTTATGAAGGGACTTTAGTTCATCCGGATATTTAACTTTTGGATTTAAGCAACTTACAATCAATAATATAATAATAATCAGATAGAAAGGAAATCGAAAAATTTTCATTGTATTATATTTTTCAAATTAGCCTGAATTCGATTTATTTATTCTTATAATCAGAAATTTAAATGTATTTGAGTAAAGGAAATGATAATATATTAAATATAACGCATTGTGCGATTATAACATATTCTAATTTATTTAAAAATTTAATACACTGATTTATAAACATATATGAACGTATTTCTGAACTCTATGAAACCCTTTGAGGCCTTTGTGGTTAAATATTTTACCACAATGTTCACCAAGAAAAGACACAAAGCCTGTTAATTACATTTTTTCAATCGCACAACGCGTTAAATTATAATGATTCTCTATCAGATTTAGTGTAACAATAGAGCAGATTTCCAGGATAACACATTCTTTCTGAATCAAGTAAATTAGCTTCAAAATCAACAATATATATGAGAAATTGATTTCTTATTATACTTGATTCATATAAGATGAAAAAAAAATAATTTAATTGAAATACAGACTAATTAACACATTCTCATATTTATTCTAGAATGATAAGCTTCGATGCTCCTGCATATAGTCCTTCAGGCAGATTTACTTCGACTTCCTGAAATGCTTTCCTGGGAATTTTTATTTTTAGTATTATCTTACCACTTTTGGAAGTTGGATCAGCAACAGCCATTGTCCAGTCTTCCTTTTGGTGACTTATCAATAGTATACATGGCCGGTCGCTTTCAATCTGCCAGTTTTTCCATTTAAGTTTACCTGCTTCATGAAAAACAATACCAAGTGATTCATCACCATGATGAAAAACTGCCTGGAGATTCCGGCTGTTCATTATAATACTATAGGGTGATTTTTTTAAAGTACCCTCAATATCTTTCTCTGTGATATCCGGAATCACTGCATATGCGTATGAAGCAATCTCAGGCCTTTGCCCATGGTTCAATCTTAACATAAATATTTTTTCCGTAACCGGATTATTCGACTTTTGAGCAGAGATACGCTGCCAATTGCCAGTTCTGACCATGTTAGTAATTTCCATTTCTGTGGATTTATTGGGAACATAGGCAATTCCGTCATGGAAGATCCACTTTGAATGAATTACGCGTTTATCTTCATTAAGGATTTCTGTTCCTTTCTCATGGCCAATAACTACAGGTCCGGAGGAGATGCTTTGATTCAGTGTAGTTACTACTGGATTATTAGTCATACAATGGATATCGGTTCCAAGGCATACCGCCATATCGCTGAAAAAGAACCAGGCCTTCCTGGCAGTAAGGAAGTCTCTGCTGAGATGGAAGCCTGCAACTCCTATTGTTCCATTTGAGGCTCCTCCGGCAAATGCATTTATACCCTTTCGTTTTGGTTCGCCGGGTATATGGGTTTTTAATTCCACGGTAGTGCCGGGTATGGATTGCCAATCCCATACAGGGAATATGTTTTTGTATTCTTTACCATGTCTCATTATGGTGGTTGCACCTTCTGCCAGGTAATGACTTAATAGCCCTTCGTCACAACCTGAGAGGCCATCTGTATTTACGGTTCGTTCGGAATACATCTTCACAGACATGTACCAGCCGGGGCGATGGTGCACCATGATATCACTACGGAAAAAGTGTTTATTTCCTGTGAGTGGATCAGTCGTTTGACCATCAATACAGGCACAAAGTGCCTTAAACTCTTTTTCACGTCCTGTGGGTAAGGTAAGCATATACTTTGAGGCTTCGCCTAGATATCGGGCATTTTCATCAGGACGTGTCAGTTCCCGGCCTTCGGCAGCAAAATCAGATACAGGGCCAAGGGCCAACCATTGAGATCCATCAAGGATGTAACTGCTCAGTAAGGCGAGCTTTTCAGGAGTATATTCAAAGATAGTTCCGGCAGTCAGTGAGGCAAGCCGGGCATTATATTCAATAAAGCCAGCTCCATAGCCATGGTTATAAAGGCAGGGCCCATGCTGGTGAAAGCTATAATCAGACTGGATACCTTCTCCCGCGCTTATTTTTATTTCTGAAGTAATTAGTTCAAATGCTTTCGTAAGTAATTCTTTATCTCTTTGCAGGAGGGCACGACGGATTGTGATTTCTGCCTGCCAGACAAGATTCTGCCCGGTGGAACCAAGTTTTGCACGCTCGAGAATCCTTATACCCTGTGAACGTTGGTATTCGGTCAGGTTTTCATCCAGCATCAGTAGGATCCATCCCAATGTTCCAGGCGCCCCGATACTGTCCCACCACCATGGTCGGCGTGGATCAAGATGCAGCCAGAAATCAAGTGCGCAACTGATTTCTGAAAGAAGTTTTTTATCATGGTATAACGGCGATACTGACGCAAACCATGCTTGAGTAAGTATAAGAAGTCTTTTCAGGTGTCCGGCGGGAAGCCATGAGGTAGTTGAGGTATCAGTATAGTTTATATCCTGCCAGCTTCCATCAACTCCCATCTGGACCCGCAAATGCTGAATCATGTTCAGGTCAGGGATTGAATTATAGGTGTCAAGCATACGTGCTCGAATGACTTGCATATCAGATTCAGCTCTGAGTGTGTCAGCGGAGGAAGCAAAAATGTTTAATGTATATAATAATATTACCAAGCTTATTGATATTCTGAGTATTGCCGTCATATTTAAATCGTTTTTCTTTATTTCTTTAGGACAGAAAACACAATACTTGGCCATTAATTCGCTTAATATCCAAATAACAGGATCTTGAAGGAGCGATATTTCAATTCAAGGTTTATTTAATAATAAATTAGTCTTTGTGTCCGCTATAGCATTCATACTTGTGCAATAAATCCTTCAGATATTCTATCGATTCATTGTATCTTTCATCAATTGTCTGAATGGTTCCCAGTTTGTGACCTTTAACAATAACCGGTGAACATATTTCAGCCGATAATAATCCTTTATAATTATTTTCTTTTAATGCTTGGATAAAGATTTCCCATTGCATCGGATCTTTAGCTGAGCCAGGAGTAACTTCCTCCCAGCTATATGGAGCACCTCCAATTGTCTGATTTTTAGCTAATGATATAGTGTGAGAATACACCATATAATCCTTCATGTCACGTACCGTTTTTCTTATAAAGTCAGGGTCCTGTGATTCCAATAATGGTAAATCGAGACCAACTTTCAGGTTCGGGTTATTGATTTCCATCAACATTTCGATAGTTTCTTCATTGTTCCCTAATATTTCCGGATGTGTTTGAAGCGCTAAAGTTATACCAGAGTCTTGTGCAAATTTTGATACTTCAGTCAGGCCCTCTTTTACATCGTTCCAGGCTTCAAGCCAGTCTTCAGCACGGGAAACCCTGCGGGAACGCGATTCAAATGCCGGGAATCCATAACCTGTATTTGCCAAAGGATTTTGAAAAAAACCATAGAATGCCGAAAGAACACGCACAATATTCGAGCCCAATTCCTTAGCCATTTTAATACATTCTTTAACGTACAAAATTTCTTTTTCCTGGGGATACAATAAAACATGGTTGCCATTCATAAAATTGGTACAACATACTACAGCTCCCATTTCCAGATCAAGCTCTTTGAATAAGTCCACTAGTTTTTTCCGTCGTTCAGTATTTAAATCCAACGGGAATCCTAATGGACGGTGCGCATAAATGCAAGCTGCATCATATCCGAATTTTGCAGCTCTTTTTACAGCATCTTCTAGAAGGAGTTTTTCTCCCGGTGCGGTAAAATATCCACCATAGCCGATAACATCTAAACTTAATTTCATAGATTTCTGGGTTTTTGTTATTGAATATCAGAAAATTATTAAGGGTGTTCTAATTAAATTCTACTTAAACCAATTTGAAAACTTTATAATTAAAAAAAATCATAGGTATAAGGAAACTGACAGATAACTTTACTATTCAGTTAATCGTCTTGACTCTTTTCGATGAATCATTTTTAAATGTTTTGCTGTCAATAAGCTTATTTTATAACCTGAGATATTTAAATGGTAATTCTGCTAACTATATTTTACCGATGATGGTGTGTTAACAAATATATCGGATAGTTTTCTATAAACCTAGTTTTAATAATCACAAATTGAATATAATATTGAAGTCTCAAAACAAAAGGCCTACCAACAATTGTGAAATACAAAAAGATTGATTTATAACAATTCGCTTTTTGATATTTTACTATTTTCATTTTTATCCTTAAAGAAAATAGTGAATAATACAGCTACCACAAAGGCTATCATTGCAGGAACTATCATTATATTTTTCCAATGATGCCCGATTACCATTGATGATTGGTCGGTGATCTGATAAATCTGAATAATCACACCGGTGAGGTATGAACCTATAAGCCAACCCACTCCATAGGTAAGAAGTGTAAAGAAGCCCTGCACACTGGTTCTTAAATCCTGAGGTGCTTTTTTATCCATATAGATCTGAGCTGTTACATAAAAAAAGTCATAACAAACACCATGCAACAGGATACCGGTATAAAGGAAAGCAATCAGCGTATTATTATTACCATACATAAAAAGCACAAAACGCAACACCCATGCGACCATTCCTATTAAGAGCAATTTTTTGATTCCCAATCTTATAAGTAATACAGGAATCATTAGCATGAATAACACTTCCGACATTTGGGCAAGGGTCATTTTACCAGCTGCATTAGCAACTCCGATCTCATTCAAAAACATATTGGTGAGCGGATGATACATGGCAAAAGGCAGGGTTATCAGTAAGGCACTGATACTTAGTATAGCAAATGATCTGTTTTTCATCAGTTTCAAGGCATCGGTACCCAGTATTTCTTTAACAGATAAGGTTTTACCTTTGGATTTTGGAGGGGTATGAGGTAAAGTAAAACTATACAACCCTAAAAGGAGAGAGAATAATGCTGCCAGCCACATAGGTTGTGGGCCAGATTCTATTGCGAGTAAACTGATGCCTAGTCCTGAAGCGATCCATCCTAAAGTACCCATGACACGTATACCCGGATATTGTTTCCCAGGATTGGAACAATGATGCAAACCTATTGCTGTTGTAAGGGCAATGGTCGGCATATAACAAAGAGCATATGCCAGCAATACCCAGAAAAAAAGATCTGGACTTTTTATAGTTGAAACGAAGTACATTAAAATTCCTCCAACAATATGTAAAATCCCGGTAAGCTTTTCAGCAGCAAAATATTTATCGGCGATCAAACTGACAAAAAAGGTTGAAATCACAGCTGCCCAGGCAATTGTGCTGTATGCACTGCCAACGTCAATTCCTTGAAATCCGATTTTAGTTAAATAGGTCCCCATTGTTACATACCAGACGCCCCAGATAAAGTATTCGAAAAACATCATTGCGGAAAGTCTGACATAGGTTGTAGTTTTCATAATTCTGGTTCATTGATTTTAATATCGTAATTAATTTAAGTCGTCTGTAAATTTGATTAATAATCATGCAGATCAACAGCCGAATATGACTACTTCAAAAATCAATAAAAAAAATAATATTCTTCTGAATATTATGAAAAAATTAAATAAACCATTATAACAATGTTCTGAAATCTTTAAAACGAAAGGATGGTAAATCGGAATGTATTTTAGGCTCATTGTAATAGTGAAGGTATTCGGTAGAATAGAATTCTCTTTCCAGGCACTGGCATTGGAATGTTTCAAATTAACTTATTTCCAACCCGAGAATTCATATCCTTTTGCTACTGCCACAATTGTTACGCGCATTTTCATCGGCAAAAACAAGTTACGTTGCGGCCAGCATCCTTCGTCCTCAGGTACCCAATCACTTAAATTTTTACTATTCGCACACCAGTATACAATGCCGAGTTTAAGAAAATCCCTGACGCGCGTGAAATCAACAGGTACCTCTTTATCAATCTGCCACCATGTTACAGGAGTTGAAGAAGTAGTATATACTCCTCGACCGGAGATTAATAATTGAGGAGAACAGGTTTCCTTCCAGGATTCCCATTTACCCATGGAACTGCGTTTGACGTCCGACCAGATACAGACACTAAGCTTAAATGGTTCTGCACTCGGATATTCCATAATTATGTATCTGAAGTGAAAAGTGCCGTCATAATAATTAAAGGGATCCATCCAGTTGCCGGAAAAACTAGAATCAGCAGTAAAATAATGAAAACCGTGCTCATCTTCAGTAGCTGTAAAGGTCTGGTCAAATAAGCACATTTCTTGTGCATTCGCCGGGAGGACAAACCAGAAAGAAATTATGCCTGTAAACACAGACATCAAAAAAGCTTGTACTAATATCCTTCTATAGATTTTCATCATATAATAATTTATTTTAGTGGTATGAAGTCCTCTGCATAACGATAGACAAGTAGGGGAGATTCATTTAGCTGATTAATATACTATTGTGTTTGGCGACACTGAGCTCACAAGCCCGGTTGCGTATGTTAATCTTTAACACAGCGCACTGAGAAGCCGGTTTGCTTATCGTTTGACGCACTAAAAGTACCACTTGTACTAAATGAAAAGGATAGAAACTTTGCATTATAGCCAGCATCCTCAGTAGAACTCCACCAATAACCAGCTCTCCCAATGTCCTGGAAATCACTAGATAAGCTTCGATAGCCTCCTGGTAAAGCTGTAAAACCAGTTTCATTTGTTGCTCCTGTATTTGGAGTTTCCCAATGAATAGTATCTGTCTCTTTTAGTTTACCACCGGAGACAGCATCACCACCCAAGAAATTCAGCAGGGTTGTCCATTCGGTAATTTCAGGAACATGCCAACCTGTGGGGCAAAGCTTTCCTGTATTTACAGTGTACCAGTTATATAATGCTCCATATGTCTTTTTGTATGTAGTTACATCGTTATCGTACCAGCAATAACCTGGAGAAATTAGATTTTCCCATGAGGCATTAGCAGATATCAATGGAATTGGTGTGCCATCGTTGAATTTAGTTGTTTTAAGGTTTTCAACAGTCCAAACCTGTGTGCCTATTGTCACGCTATGATAAATATTGCCATCAATATCGGCCACTAATGTTGGATCCTTATCATCTTTCTTCCTGCAATTAGTTGTAAGTGTTAATAATACCCCGATGAATCCTAATAAAATTAAT
>CAZKMG010000069.1:0-13312 GCA_964553465.1 uncultured Bacteroidaceae bacterium | reverse complement strand
CATCCTTCGGTTTTCATCAAAAATAATCTGTGCATATTTTTTTGTACGATTTTCTTTTTTATAAGTGGAAGGACCGATTAGTACTTCAGAAGCCAGGGAAATTGTAGCAAGTGGAGTCTTGAATTCATGTGTTATGTTATTAATAAGATCATCTCTGATCTCTGACACTTTTTTTTGCTTAAGTATTGTATTGATGCTAAAATAAAAACTTAAGATCATAAATATAAGAAACAACCCTGATAGTAGAAGCCATGTTGACATACCAACCAGATCCTGTCTTCTCTGGGAAGGGAAAAGAACCTCTAAATGATAATAATCATCCTCTGAAACGGAATGAAATAAAGAATGCAGACATACTTTATAAGTTTTACATTTTGATTTATCAGGCAGAATTGTTTGTGATGAATATATAACAGAATCAGGAATAGATTTAACTATTGAATAAAAATATTTTTCACCAATATTATGATAAGATACATATTTTGCCATCAAATTACGAAGCAATAAAGTATCAATAACTTCAAATACAGATGGTTTGCTAAAATCTTCATATCTCTCTGAAAGCTGGGCAATGTTTGTTTTTGACTCTTTATGAGTGATCAATTCTTCAAGTATATTATTTAGAGCCATATCCACTCTGTGATCATACTGGGATTCTGCAATATTCAATCCATTATTAACCCATAATGTCTGAGTAATGATAAGTCCGATTAGAGAAATGGTTGCAATAAGAATAATAACCCGAACGGTTTTTATATTCATCGCCTAATTTTTTATTCAAAATTAATATATTAATAGTAAGTTTTTTACAATTAACAGTTTGTTAACACTTTACTTTATTCATTTATAAACAATAAAATTATGTTTAATTTCAAAAATGAGAAAATCAAAATACAATAACTAACCTAAAATTAATTCTTCCAGTTATTATTCTCTTTGAACCATAATAATCAAGCTAATATCTAAAAGAGAAAATGAAAATATTATTTGTTGAATAGAATCTCAGAAAGTTTATAATTCTTTGATGCAGCAGGTCAAGCAGACAAATCAAAAATATTGAATAAAATGAAATTATAGATTAAGTGGATTAATCCTGCAGATATTGAGATGAGCAAATCATTTATTATTAAATTGATTCATACTGATCTCAATACCTGCAAGACCAAAAGACTGAATTATTTCGCATGCCATGTCAATTCTTGTTGAAAGGGCAGTTTGTTCCTCGGAAGAAAAATGCCCAAGTACGTATTCGACCTGCATTCCCTTTGGGAAATCATTTCCAATTCCAAATCTAAGGCGCGGATAATTTTTAGTACCCAGAACTTGCGAAATATGAAAAAGGCCATTATGACCTGCATCTCCTCCTCTTGGTTTTAATCTCAACACACCAAACGGCAGGGACACATCATCAGTAATTACAAGTAAGTTTTCAATTGGGATTGTAAGTTTTTTTAACCAGTATGAAACGGCATTACCGCTCAGATTCACAAATGTCGATGGTTTCAGGAGGTAGAAATTCTTACCTTTAATTTTAAGAGTGGCTAAATTTCCATAACGTTTATCATGAAAAGTAATTTTGGCCTTCCCTGCTAAAGTATCCAATATCGTAAAACCAATATTATGTCTGGTATGAGCATATTGCTCACCGATATTTCCCAGTCCTGCAATGAGATACTTCATTGTCCGGGAGTAATTACGAAGTGATTATTTTTCAGTTGATTCTTCAACAGCGTCTTCAGCACCTTCTTCTTCAGTTGCAGCTTCCTCAACAACTTCCTCTATAATCTCCATACCTTTAGCTGCCAAACGGGACGAGATTACTGAAACAACCATTGAACGGTGCGGATCCAGAAGTTCAAGATTTGGATATTGCAAATCTCCAACTTTCACAACATGCCCTATATCTACCATGGTAATATCCACATCAATATGATCAGGAAGGTCTTTAATGAAAGCTTTTACCTTAAGATCTCTTCTTTTTTGTCTTATTTTGCCACCGTTTTTTACACCAATTGAAATTCCTGTTAGTTCAATGGGCACATGCATTATTACAGGCTTGTCTTCAAAGGCTTCAACGAAATCAACATGAATAATCTTATCAGTTACCGGATGAAACTGCAAAGCCTGCATGATAGCCATATGTTTTTCACCCTCGATATCAAGTCTGACAAGGTGAGCGTGGTGAGTATATACGAGTTTCAGAAATGCATTTTCGTGGGCGTAGAAATGATAAACTTTTTCACCTCCGTACATCACACATGGAACATTATTTTCATTTCTCAGCTTTTTTGAGATAGTTTTGCCAACTTCAATCCGCCTTTTAACTGCTATATCAAGTGTTTTCATAATTTAAATTTGTGCTACTCAGAATTAAATTTGGAATAAACTAAATTCAATTCCCCATCACACATACGTATTAATGTTTTGTTATTAAAAAAGGAGTGCAAATATAATAACTAAATAATAAAATGCGAACTTATTGATTGATAATTATAAACTTTATGTATTACCTCAGCAAAAAGATCTGCAATTGAGATTACTTTAATCTTCGGACATAGATCCAAAATGGGCAGAGAATCTGTGACGATAACTTCATCAATAATTGAGTCTTCAATTCTCTTATATGCTTGCCCTGATAGTACCGGATGAGTAGCCACCACGCTGACAGATTTAGCTCCCTCTTTCTTCATCATTTCAGCGGCAAGACAAATGGTTCCTGCGGTGTCTATCATATCATCCACAATAAATATGTTCTTATCTTCGATTTCCCCAATGGCACGGATTTCTTCCACCACATTAGGTTTTTTCCTGATCTTGTAGCAAATCACCATGTGTGAATCAAGAAAACGTGCATATGCGTTAGCTCTTTTTGTCCCTCCCATATCAGGGGCAGCGATGGCGAGATTATCAAGTTCAAGGTTTTTAATATAAGGAACAAAGATAGATGAAGCATACAGATGATCAACAGGAACATCAAAGAATCCCTGCAATTGGTCGGCATGCATATCCATAGTCATGACCCTGTCAATTCCTGACGAAATGAGCAGGTTGGCAATCAATTTAGCACCAATTGAAGATCTGGGACGGTCTTTCCTGTCCTGCCTTCCATAACCAAAGTAAGGAATGACAGCAACAATTTTATTTGCGCTGGCTCTTTTCGCAGCATCAATCATAAGTAAAAGCTCCATAATATTTTCAGCAGGAGGTTGCGTTGACTGGATAATAAAAACGGTGCAACCCCGGACAGATTCTTCATAATGAGGTTGAATTTCACCATCGCTAAATTCTATGACATTGGTTTTACCAAGTTCCGACCCAAAGGATATGGCAATCTTTTCCGCCAATGGCCGGGTGGCTCTGCCTGCGAAAAATTTGATGGGAGTGTATGTTCTCATAATAACACCTGAAAAAATTTATAAATTACAGATGTAAATGTAAAAATTCTTATGTCAATTTTAAGAGATTATTTCCAAATCTTTAACACAAAGATTTTTATTTTTTCTGAGTCCTTACTTCTCAAATCATTGAAACGTAAACAATGAATAATGATATTTGATACATTTCGTAAGAGATATATAATGATCATTGCTTTGACATACAGAATAAAAATTAATATCGGTAGATTAATCTACAAGACAATATATCAATTATTAAAAAATTTTGGAAATCAGTCCTGCGATTTTTTTGGATCAATCAATGACTGAATAAATGTTAGGATTTCCTGTTTACCAGATTTTTTCTTTGCAGATGAAAAGAAACTTTGAGGTAAGGTTTCCCAGTTTTGATGGAGAATATCTTTAAATTTATTAATGTTTTCCTGTATCTCTCTTCCGGAAATCTTGTCGGTTTTTGTAAACACAAGAACAAATGGTATTTTCTGACTGCCCAGCCAATCAATAAACTTTAAATCAATGAGTTGGGGATTAATTCTGGCATCAACAAGCAAAAATACACACATAAGTTGATCCCTTTTTAAAATATAATCAAGGATCAGCTTATTAAATATTTCTTTTGACTTTTTACTTACTCTGGCATACCCATACCCAGGGAGGTCAACCAGATACCATGAATTATTAATAAGGAAGTGGTTTATTAACTTGGTTTTACCCGGTGTTACAGATATTTTAGCTAAGTTTCTTCGATTGGTAATTAGATTAATTAGGGATGATTTCCCTACATTGGATCTGCCAATAAAAGCAAATTCTGGTAATTCCCCTTCAGGGCATTGACTCAGCTTTTCGCTACTTTTCTCAAATTCTGCAGTTTTTATTATCATTGGTTTTTAAGGGAGATCTTTTTTGATTATTTTTCAGATATATCTTAATCTTCATGAATATTTAAACTAGGCATAACATTCAATTTATTTTCAAGAAAATGAATATATATCCTGTCGATTGAAATATGAGGTGGATCAAATTATTATTTATTTAACATATACTTCAAGTAATGTTGATTTCTTTAAAGGGATAATCTCAATTTCTTTTAAAACCGCAGGGATCATAACTGTTTCGCCCATGTTTAACATGGTTTTTGCACCCTGTCCGGATATAAAAGTTACTTTACCTTCTGTACAGATATATATTACAAAAGAATCTATCAGGTAAAAATCTTTGATTACTTTTGAATCAACCCGAAGAATATTAGTTGTAAAATACTTGCATTCAGCTAAATTAGTACTCTGATTTAGTTCAGAGGTATAATTTATTTTTGAATTATCGATTACATTAAAATCAATTGCATCCATCCCCAGTTGTGTATGTAGTTCGCGATTTTGTCCTGTTTCATCTAATCTGTCCCAATCATAAATTCGGTAAGTAATATCTGAAGATTGTTGAATTTCCGCCAGAAGTATTCCCGAATTTATTGCATGAACGCGTCCTGCAGGAATAAAAAATGCATCTCCGGCCCTTACCTTCTCTGTATGAAGGGCTTCTTTAATATTTCCATTGGCAAGTAGGGAAAGAAGCATTTTAGGATCAAGCTTCTGGTTAAATCCTGAAATTAATTCTGCATCTTTTTTCGCCTGAATTACATACCACATTTCAGTTTTCCCATAGCATCCATGCCGCACAGCGGCAAGTTCATCATCAGGGTGAACCTGAAGACTAAGTAAATCATCAGCATCAATAAATTTAATAAGAAGTGGAAATTCATTTCCAAAAAAGTTAAAAATTTTATCTCCCACAAGGTCATCCATATACACTTCAATAAGCTCCTGCAGATTATTGCCTTTCAAGAATCCATTTGTAACCACAGATATATTTCCGCTAATGCCAGATATTTCCCAGCTTTCTCCAGATTTATCAGAAGCATCCTTCTTATTCAGGACATGCTTTAATTTTTGTCCTCCCCAAATTTTATCTTTGAGGATGGGTTTAAATTTTAATGGATATAGTTGGTTCACTTTTAATATATTATAAAAATTATTTGCCAAATATTTTACATTCGCAAACTTAAAGGCATATCATTCAAATTTTGTTATTAAGCTTTAAATGTCAAAATTTTATTAATTATTGTTTATTCCATTAAGTAAGCTGTTTATACGATCCTTATACATAAAAATTTATTTCACTTGACTAATAAAAGTAATTCACTGTGGCAATAATCTTCATGATATCAGCCATGATTTCAATCAACATCAATTGATCCAGACGTGCTTTTTATTTTTTCAAATTCACAGATAATTTAAAATACTACAAAGAATCAGGTCATATGTAACAACATGTGGGCAAAATTAAAACCTGTTTCCTTTCTAAAGATTTGGAGAATATTGTGTTAAGGTCGTCTATCATTTTTGTGTGAAACTTAAAATTCTGTATATTAATATTATCTGATTCCACATATTTAATTTTCAACATGCGGTATACTGATCATTTTTATTTAGTGTTTTTGATGCGTAAATTGTAACATTAAATGTTTTGTAAAAGTAAGCTTTTTAATTTTACTAAAAATATGTTTATCATTGGAATAACTGGGGGTACTGGTTCAGGAAAATCTACAGTTGTAAGAAAGATTTCAGAAAACTTGAATCAGGACCTGGTAGGTGTTATTACTCAGGATTCATATTATAAGGACAACAGTCATATCCCGCTGGATCAGCGACAGAAAATAAATTTTGATCACCCGGCATCCATTGATTTTCCCTTACTTTTAGAGCATGTACGTACATTAAAAAAGGGTGAGGGGATTCATCAACCTGTCTATTCTTTTCTTACAAGTACACGTATGGATAAAACAATACCTGTGGAACCTAAATTAGTGATTATCCTCGAAGGCTTACTCATTTTTACAAATGAACCATTAAGAAAACTTTTAGACTTGAAAATTTTTGTAGATGCGGATGCCGATGACCGTTTAAGCCGTATTATTTTTCGAGATATACATGAAAGAGGTAGGACATTGGACATGGTGCTGGAACGCTACAAGAAAACAGTTAAGCCCATGCACTTTAAATTTATTGAGCCGACTAAACGTCATGCCGATATAATCCTTCCTCAGGGAGGGAATAATACGGTGGCCATACATATAATTAAAAATATTATCGAACAGAAAATTCATGGATCAATTCCGCAATCATTAAAGTAACTATACTATGCTTGATTATATTAAACTAGAGAATATTATTTTCCTGGATATTGAAACTGTTCCAAAATACTCCAGTTATTCTGAGCTATCTGAGACAGAACAAAAATTATGGGATAAGAAATCACATTATTTCAGGAAAGAGGATCAATCCGCCTCGGAAGTATATGGAAAAGCGGGGATTTATGCTGAATTCGGTAAAATAATATGTATTTCTGCAGGTTTTATTTTTATCGAGGATGGACAACGCAAAGTTCGGATTAAATCATATTCCAGGGATGATGAAAAAGCACTTCTGCAAGAAATTAGAAAATTGTTCAAAGCTTTTGGAGAAAAGAAAGAATTTTCTTTATGTGCTCATAATGGAAAAGAATTTGATTTTCCATACATAGCCCGTCGTATGCTGATTCATGGGCTTGAAATACCTGAAATTCTGGATATTGCTGGCAAGAAACCATGGGAAGTAAAATTCATTGATACTATGGAGCTTTGGAAGTTTGGGGATTATAAGCATTATACATCGATTGAACTTCTTTCTAATGTATTTGGAATCCCATCCCCTAAAGATGATCTTGACGGATCCATGGTTGCGGAAACATATTATATCCAGAAGGATATTTCACGTATAGTAAAATATTGTGAGAGAGATGTTGTAACTCTTATTCAGTTACTTTTGAAATTTAAGGCTGAAGAGCTAATCGCTGAGAATAATATTTCATTTGTTACCTGATGCATATAAAACACTTGAGATTACCTGCTATTAAGTCTCATCACCCTCCCAATAATTATATATATTTGTGATATTACTTCAGGAAGTAAATACCTAAAACTTTGAGAAATCTTTCAAATTAAGAAATTGTATCATTACTTCTGATCTTATTGCCCAAGGATAAAGTATGTGATTGTTTTAATCAGCAGATCTGGTTGGTCGGCATGCAGCCAGTGACTTGCATCCGGGATTGTAACAATTTCTGCCATCGGGAAAATTGTCTTAATTATATCAACATCCTCTTGTAAGATATAATTTGATTTCTCTCCTCTGATAAATAACACAGGAAAACCGGTAACACCATTCCCATGGGAAAATCTTTCCGGATCGAGCCCATCCATGATATCAGGAAGATTTTTTTGCAAAACCTCTAAATTAAGTTTCCATTTAAAACTTCCATCACGGTTACGATAAAGATTTTTTAGTAGAAATTGCCTTACTCTTAGAGGCTTAATAGAATGTGATAAAATACTGTCTACATCTTCACGGTGTTGAATAGTGGAAAGGTTAACTGACAACATCGCAGCAATGATATTTTTGTGATCAATGGACTGAGGATCAAATTCATAGTGTGATTTATATGACCGGGGAGAAATATCAATTATAATCAGGGATTGAACTTTCTCAGGAAAATCAGCTGCAAAAAACATTGCAGCTTTCCCTCCCATGGAATGACCAATAATAATGGCTTTTTTGATTTGTTGTGCCTTTATAAACCGAAAAATATCATCCTTCATAAGGGCATAAGAATGTTCATTTGAAAAAGGTGAATTTCCATGATTTCTCATATCTATAATAAAAACCTCAAAATGTTCAGCAAGGGCTTTCCCTATGGAAATCCAATTGCCGGATGATCCGTACAAACCGTGAATAATAATAAGAGGAGGACCTTCTCCAAATTTCCTGTAAAACAAATTTAGACTTTGATTCTTTTTATCCATTCGTTAGACCTTTACCTTACTCCCCTTTTAAATTCTAAAAACATTTTGAACCTTGCAACTATTGTAATTATCGTAATATCGTAATGTCGTAATATCGTAATGTCGTAACGTCGTAATGTCGTCACGTTGACTCGTCATCACGTTCTCATTTTAAAAATTATTTCAACAATCTCTTGTACATTTGAATAGTATTTTCCAAACCATAATACAATGCATCAGAGATAAGAGCATGTCCGATGGAAACCTCTAAAAGGTTTGGAATATTATGTGAAAAAAAATGTAGATTTTCTAAATTCAAATCATGGCCTGCATTAATTCCGAGTCCGGCATCATTCGCAGCGATTGCTGCTTTAATAAAAGGTTCAATTGCTTTGTTACGGTCTTTGGTGAAGCCTGACGCATAGGGTTCGGTGTACAGCTCAATTCTGTCGGTAAGTGTATCTGAAGCATATTTGATCATTTCCACATCAGTGCCTATGAAAATTGATGTTCTAATACCCATCCCGTGAAGCCGGGAAATTACTTTTTTCAAATATTTCAGATTTGTTCGGGTATCCCAACCTTCAGAAGAAGTTATTGCTTCCGGAGGATCAGGTACAAGAGTTACCTGGTCTGGCATAACTTCAGTAACAAGGTTTAGAAAATTTTCAATCGGATAACCCTCAATATTAAATTCTGTCACAATAGCAGGAACTAAATCCCTTACATCCTGGTACCTTATATGTCTTTCATCAGGTCTGGGATGAACAGTAATCCCTTCAGCTCCGTATCTCTGGCAATCTACTGCAGCTTTATGGACATTAGGAATATTTCCTCCTCTTGAGTTCCGCAGTGTTGCTATTTTATTTATATTTACGCTTAATCTGGTCATGAAATATCGGATTTTAATACCTGGTAAAGTTATATTATTCTTCGGAAAATTATGCTCGCAAAAGAATTGATGTCAGATATTGT
Source organism: uncultured Bacteroidaceae bacterium (assembly GCA_964553465.1). GTDB lineage: Bacteria > Bacteroidota > Bacteroidia > Bacteroidales > CAZKMG01. The sequence goes on along the minus strand of CAZKMG010000069.1, from coordinate 4,066 downwards.
TCCTGCTCTTAAAACCTCAGACACTGGGTTTCAGGCTCTCTCATGGATGGATATTTTCAGAATCTCTCACCTTCCTATCGTCAATAACCGGGAGTTTCTTGGATTAATTTCTGATACAGATATATATAACCTGAATAAGGCAGATGAAGCCATTGGGAATCATAATCTATCTCTGTTCAGCCCATTTGTTTTTGAAGACCAGCATATATATGAAGTAATTGAAATTATCTCCCGTCTTAATCTTAGCGCAGTCCCTGTATTGGATCATAATAACAATTATCTGGGGCTAATAACCATTAATGAATTAATTGAAAGGTTTGCCGAATTGCCGGCTGTAAATCATCCCGGTGGGATACTTGTGCTGGATCTGAATGTAAATGACTATTCCCTTTCCCAGATTGCTCAGATTGTCGAAAGTAATGATGCTAAAGTTCTGAGTTTATATATTTCATCCACTGATGATTCAACGAAAATGGATGTTGTTCTTAAAATTAACCGTTCAGACCTAAGTTCAATAATCCAAACCTTTGAACGCTATAATTATACTATCAAAGCTTCATATCTTAAAGATAATGAAGCAGATAATCTAATGAAAAACAGGTACGAACTTTTTATGCGGTATTTAAATTTATAACCAAAATGAAGATTGCTCTTTACGGAAAGAATTTCAGCCATGATTTCAAAGAGAGTATTCGGACTATGTTTGATATTTTTCAAAAACATCAAGTCGACTTATATATTCATGAGGAGTTTTCGAATTTTCTTTCTTCCCACGAAGCTATACTTGTTGGGAATTATAAAATATTCCAGGATTATTCTTTTCTTCCGAAAGATACAAATTTCTTATTTTCTCTTGGGGGTGACGGGACTTTTCTTGAAACAGTAAGTTTAGTGAGAGATTCAGGTATCCCTTTAATAGGAATAAATACCGGCAGACTTGGATTCCTGGCAAATATATCTCGCGAAGATATCAGTTCTTCGATTGAAGAATTGTTTCTTGGTAATTATACCCTGGAGAATAGATCTCTTATCCGGTTAACGACTAATAAAGGGAATCTTAACGAATTGAATACAGCTTTAAACGAAGTTACAATTTATAAAAGAGGTTTAGAGATGATTTCAATTGCTGTCGAATTCGATGAAGAATTTCTTAATTCATATTGGGCTGATGGGCTCATTATCTCAACGCCCACTGGTTCAACTGCATATTCAATGAGTGTCGGTGGACCAATCATGCTTCCTGAATCTAAAAATTTTATCATCTCGCCGGTCTCTCCGCATAATCTTACCGTCAGACCTTTAGTTGTCCCAGACGATAAAAAGATTAAGCTAACTGTTCATGCACGTTCCGACCAATTTCTTGTTGCCCTTGACTCACGCTCTTATTCAATGGATGCGGATATAGAACTTATTATTGATAAGGCGCCATATTCGCTGAAACTTGTAAAATTAAAAAATAATAATTTTTATCAGACGTTACGCAATAAATTGATGTGGGGTATGGATAAGAGGAATTGAATTAATATGATGATATGAAAAGGTGAAAATATAAAATTTATTCTTAAAACAAGTGAATACAGATGAATACTATTAAATATCAATGAATTTATAATGATGCGTATATCAAAAATTTATGATTCTTTTTATTTTATTTTTACATTTGTATAATTGTAAAATTATTTGTTATTAAATAATGAATAAAAGTTACCGGATCTTGATCATCACGTTTTTGCTTATACCTTTAATGGGTATTCATGCCCAGAGTTGGAGGATAAACCGGTATGAGGGTACATTTGGGATAGGTACGACGAATTTTTTTGGTGACATTGGAGGTGCTGAAACAGTTGAAACTGCAGCTGGCTTTAAAGATATACAGCTCAAATACACACGTCCTTCATTTGCGCTGGGCGCACGGTATAAACTAAACGGAAAAATGGCTGTCAAAATGAACCTGATTTTAGCTTTCACTTCAGGTAACGATGTAAGTTCAAGAAATGAATTAAGAAAATTTGCCTTCACATCCACAATTTTTGAACCCTCTTTTCAGTTTGAATACTATATTCTTTCGGAAAACAGATCGAGGTCCTCATCAGCATTGTTTAACCGAAGGGGAATGATCAACAATTTTTCAAGCATAAATGGTTATTTTTTCGCCGGCGTGGGTGGAGCCATTTTTAAACCAAAACCGAAAGAAAATTTCGTTCCTGTCTTTAACGATAATTTTAGTAAGTTTGGACTCGTTTTTCCTGTAGGTTTTGGATTGAAATATCCGATTGATTCAAATTGGTCAATAGGTTTTGAGTTTGGACGACGATTTACTACTACGGATTATATTGATGGTTACAGTAACCCGAAATTTTCGAAGCATAATGACACCTATTATTTCGGTGTATTCAATGCTATTTACAAAATCCGTTCGGATCGGAATGGATTACCTTTACTTAGAAGTAGAGGATTCCAGAGATAATAAGTTTTTTAATAGTTGTATTATAGGAGGTTTATCTATTATTTTTTTCTTTCTTTTTCTTCCACTGAACACTTATTCACAACGAAAATCAGATATTGGTGTATTTGCAGGTACATCCTATTATATGGGAGATATAAATCCATCAAAACATTTTTACTCTCCCGGATTGGCCATAGGTCCGATATACCGGTATAATTTTGAGCTTAGGAATTCGATAAGAATTAGTGCAGTCTATCATACACTTAAAGCTAGCGATAATGATTTTAATGACCCATTTCAGCAACTTAGGGATGCATCATTCAAAGCTAGTTTTATTGATGCAGCAGCGGCATACGAATTTAATTTTAGTCCTTATAAAACCACCAACAGGAAATATAACCAGACATTTTATTTGTCCGCTGGAATTGGGTATCATATTGTAATTTCATCAAATCCTTATTCTCCCAGTCATGTAACTGTTCCCTTTGGAATAGGATATAAATTAAATATTAATAAAAAATTTGCAGCAGGTATTGAATTTTCTGAGCGTAAAGTATTTACTGATTTGATGGATGGTGTAGAAAATTTTACTATGGAAGGAAATAAACATTTGTTTGGTAATAATGACTGGTATACCTTTGCAGGGATTTTTTTTACATATAAAATATTCAATTTCAGGGAGGATTGTCCAGCTTATGATAAAAAGAAATGGCAACAATAAAAAGTATTAAGAAAGATAAAGTTCCATTCCATGTTGCTGTAATTATGGATGGCAGTGGGAGATGGGCTGAGCAAAGAGGGAATAATAGGATTTTCGGGCATCAGAATGCAGTAATTGCTGTTCGGGAAACGGTTGAAGCGGCAGCTGAAATAGGTATAAGATATCTTACTCTTTATGCTTTTTCCACAGAAAACTGGAATCGTCCGAGGGAGGAAATTGATGCTTTGATGGCCCTTTTAGTCCGCACCATAAGAAATGAAATCAAAACTCTTAAAGATAACAATATACGGTTACAATTAATCGGGGACATTGACAGTTTACCTACACGGGTTAAAAGACAAATTCATAGTGCTGTATCAGAAACTAGCATGAATACAGGTCTTAATCTTGTACTGGCACTATCTTACAGTGGAAGGTGGGAAATTTTAAATGCTATACGAAATATCACTGAGGACATCAAACAAGGAAAAATCAGTGTTGAGGAACTGGAGTGTGATACCTTTAGAAAATATTTAAGTAATCCTGATATTCCTGATCCGGAACTTCTTATCCGAACAAGTGGGGAATACCGGATAAGTAATTTTCTTTTATGGCAAATAGCATATGCTGAATTATATTTTTGCGATATACTCTGGCCTGATTTCCGGAAAGAAAATTTCTTCGATGCTATTTTAGATTTTCAAAAAAGAGAAAGAAGGTTTGGATTGATCAGTTCTCAGGTTAAAAGTGAATCAGTTAATTAACAAAAGAGTATGTCAAAAAATATAACATTGCTCCTCATCCTGTTTTATTTACCTGTATATATTTTTTCCCAGGATACAGTTTTAAATTACAACAGAATACCCGTAATTAATTATGAGACTCCTACTGAATATATTATTGAGGATATTACTGTTTCA
>CAZKMG010000068.1:0-13471 GCA_964553465.1 uncultured Bacteroidaceae bacterium | reverse complement strand
CACGTCAACAGTATAACTTGAATTAGTGATTTGAGCGTAAGTAACATCTGTTTCTGTGACCCAAAGAGCTATTAATATTAAACCCTTCATGAGTCGGTTAAAAAACCTGATGCTACATATGAAATTTTTCATGGTAAAATGATTATATTGTTGTTACAGAAAATAAATTAAATACAGTTACAATAATTGATCTTACAATCCGGACACCGCCGGTTTTAGTGCCTCCTATACTGCTAAGCCAGCGCATTATAAAGAATGCATTGAAATGAACCTCTCCCGAATTATCGTTAATATAATAATCATAATCCCTGGCTCCTGTTCCCACTTATATTAAATCATATAGAGAAGTTACTCTTATGACATCATAATCCCGCAAGTGAAAAAAATCAACTATCATGTTCAGGTCAAAAATGGATGCTGTGAATTCAAAGATGCGCCGGAGTTCTTTCTGTGTTTCATAGTTAGTATAACAGCAGAGTTGTCCTCCTATTGAGCTGAGCTTTCCCATTCCAGTTGTGGTTAGACAACCTGAGGCTTCAATCCCAACAGATTCAAACATCTTTTTTGTTTGCTCAAGAGTTCTGCGTTCAGCAGTATATCCCCCTCTGAATGTTTCCATAAAAACACGAGTAACTCCTGTATTTTTGCACCAGTCAATAGCCATATTTATCCCTTCATCCGTGGATAAATAGGTTCGAACATTTCCTGCAGTGAACAGAGTGGTAATTCTTAGATTCTCCCTGTTTTTATTGGCCAGATCCCCAAGGGATTGTGAAAAACAATGAATTAAACAGCAACTGGAAAATATAATTGGATATATTAATAATAAAGACTTTTTTATAATCTGCATCTTTATCAATTATAAATTAATACCGAATATTCTCAAGTCCACTCCTTGAATAAACCTAAAGCAATAATTACTTTGTTTCAATAAACAAATCGTTGATAAGTTGTATAGTACGGTCTACTAAAATCTGACCACCCTCCGGTCCCACTACGCTGCTTTGAATGACAGCACTATAACCGCCGCCCTTAACAGCCTTTTCTGTAGGCAGGTATGATCCATCTCCAACCAGTTGGATCACGAATGTCTGCAATGCATTGCTTCGAGCCTTAATACGAATTCCATAGTCGGTAAAAAGTTCAAATTCATTTGTACAAATGACCACTTCTCCGATGCGAAGCACGTGTACTTCCACGTCCAATTTTGGATCAGGATCAATTTTCTGCTTCTCAAAACGATTAACAACATCTCTGTTCCATGTCATACGGGCCAACTCCTGGTTAGCTGCCATTGAGTCCGCTGCAATCAATGCTGAAGCTTTATCCTGTTCTGCCTTTGACAAGATATATTCCTGCTCAGTTACCAGACGCATCGGTAAAGAAATTGTTTCCACCTTGTGGATTAATTCTACATTGGTATACCGGTCTTCCTTAACAGTTTCGTATGTTTCTTCAACTGCCAGGTCAATACGTCTTGCGATTTCATCCAAACGGCTTATATTTCTAAGTTTTATCATTCTTTCCTCAGCAGCCTTGCGGTACAATGGTCTTGGCGATTGATCACCAGCTGCACTTATCCAGCCTAGTACACAGAGATCAGGGCCAAAACGTTGTATTAACTTCTCCCGCAAAGGATACCAGTAGTCAGCATTAACAGCGGACCGGCTCTCTACTTCCTGCGCAGGACAAGGAACATTTATAGTCGCAGCAATTAATTTGCTGCTTTTATCCCAAAAGAAAAGTATATTGACGTCATGATCCTCCATCCCTTCCAGATTTAAAAAATCAGGACGATTAGTATTCCCATACATTTGCGCTGAACCATCAGCATATACAGCTCTACGATTGTATGCAACAGCCGCATGACTCATTCCCCAGGTGACACTCCCGGGAGCACGATTTTTCCATGCCTTTACAATTGCTTCGGCTACACGTTGAACAAAGAAGATATTATATTCTTCGACTTGTAAGACTCCGTTTTTGGGTATATTATATCTAAAAGGAAACTTTAAATCATTCGCCAGGACCGGTGCTGTATGAGTGTGGGTTGCATTTATAAATATTTTCCTCATATCCAATTCTGGTATTTGCCTGTGCACTTCATCACGGATCCTTATAAGTAATTCATGTGGAATGCCGACCAGATCACATGAAACCATTATCGCTGCATCGAGCGAACGGTTGCCATCTCGTGATTCCATGGCTATTACATTAGCTGTCAAACGTGTCTCCACCGTTTGGGCGATTCGTAAGTGAAATTGTCCGGATAGGGCCACTGGCAGCGCCGGAGTTATGTCAGCTGAGGCAGTACCGATATGCAATTCTCCAGCCTGCAAATTCATTGCCGGAAAGAGTATAATAAGCAAAACAGGCCCCACATTTTTTATTACATAAGATATGGGTAGATTTAATAAAAATGTCATGCAATTACCAATGACCTTAAAAATATCTAACGCTGGAATCCCGGGCATACCTGAAAGTAAAGGATGATAATCCCCATGACTTATTATATTAGGAAAATCATTATCCCGGAATTTGATTTTGAACCAGCTTATCGGTCGCGGACTGTTTTCGGTCCACATCTGAATTTTTTTCATGATACATTAAAGATTTTGTATTAAATAATACATCGACTGGAATTCTTTCCCAATTTCAAACCTGAAAACTCCATCTTTATATTGTGATGGAATATACCCGATTATGAAACCTTGAGGATTAATTGCTAATACACGAAGGTTTCTTTTATCGGTTTCAATTTCAATGACAGCTTCAATTATCTCAACCTGTATTGGTCCATGCCCAACTTCCAGTTGCTGATTATGGTCAATATTATACTTGCTGTTTGTATTATCAGCCCTGCCTACCGCTGTAAGAAGCATGTTTGTTGAATTCTTTATTGGTTCAGCACTCAGTGAGCTAATAGCTATGGTTGCAAAATCGGTTTTTACATTGATTTTAAGATTCGTTAAAGAAAGGGCCCCTTCTTTTCCCAGGAAGCCATAAACCGCTTTGGTGTAAGGGGTGTCTATCCATCCAATTTTCTTCTTCAGGTTCCTGTAAAGCTCTTTAGTATCTGATAATACTTCTCCGCTTTCCAGGTCTACTATTGTTTTATCAGCGCTAATTACCATGTCTCCCTTAGCAGTTCCACCAGGTAAAACCATCTCCACACGATGTTGTTCGGGGGTAAGCTGCAGCGCTTTAATCCCAACAGGTGCAGAAAGATCATCAATCTTTACGGCTATTGTTTTCACTGCAGGTTTTACATCACCTCTTCGAAACATAAGGGCCGCATGATAAAACAGGCCGAATTTTGCAGGGTCATTGAATGTATCGAAAATGCCACCCCGATAAACTCTGCCGCCAATTGCCAGGGATGTGATCGGTTTTCCAATCATGTCAATATCTTCATCCAATGAATACCGATAAGTATGTATGATAAATCCGCCCCATCCCTGCAGTGCACCTACTGATGCCATTAAAAGTGAACTTTCTGCTCTCCATTCGTTAGGCCAGGGATTATCCCACTCGGAGACGAAAAACGGTTTACCTGCTACCCTGTTAAAAGCCAAACCTGGCAACATATTATTAATGCTGCCAACATTCGGTTGATTTCCAAATTTTCCATTTGCATCACGCCAGCCACCTCCTCCGGACGTGTATGCGTGACTATCTGTATAATCTGTAACCATCTGAGAGGAAAGATGTGCCCCTCCCCGGGACCAGTTAGTCCCTGTAATTGGTATCTTAACACCTGTCTCTCTCATGTGCTGGATCATTTCTTTATAATAGTCTTTGGTTACATCTACAAAAAACTCCAACATGGCCTTATCCGTTTTAGTGAAATCCACCTTCCCTTCACTAACTTTTATTCCTTTCCCATCTGCCCATTTCATGTATAATTCTTGTAACTCACTCCTGTAAGGTTCCAAGGTTACCTTTTGGGTAAATAAATCACACTCATTGGTTACCTCAACAAGAACTATTGCCGGATCATCCTTAAACGCCAGCCCCGTATATGGGTTTTTATGAGTCCAGATATCATAATTAAATTTTTTCTGCAGTTCAATCAGTCTCCTATTAAATGTACTATATGGTTTTGCAGCATCATCAAGTTTATCAGCTGCTTCAACCCCATCCCCTGTTTTAAACCTCCTGTATGTTAACAGATCCATATGAATATAAATGCCTTCCTGTTTCAGACAATATATCAGATAATCAAGCCTGTCAATGCTTACAGGATCAAAATTCATAGTATTTATTGTATTTTCACCTCGTGTAAACTGGAAGATATTCGGAGTAGACCACTCAGCATCCAGCTGATGAAACCTTACAATGTTTACACCTATTTTTGCCAATCTCTTTGCGACTTTTACGCTATGCTCATGTGAAGGAAAGTTTTGAGCACTATTAAAGTTGGTTCCCCAAAACCTGGCTGTTGTTCCATCTTCAAAAACAAATTTGTCATCTTCCACCTTCAGGAATCCATGTTTTCCTGCAGGTTTTTCTTTCTCATAAATAAAGGACAAATCAATCGCCATATCATCCCATGGGAGTGTATAGGGTATAGTTTTTCTTACCGTATCATCCAGTTGAGCAAAACCTTTACAAGCATTACCTGACATGCCAATGGCAGGCAGTTGAAAAATCATCAACAATAGCAGAATTAAAGTAAATCCCATGTTTTTCTTGAGGATTTTCGTAATATCATTCTTCTTAATTTCAGTAAAACATGATTCTATATTCATGACTCTTTGTATTGATATTAAGTTTTTCTATATAAAGTTTGAATTATTCACCATGCATCTAAACTTACTCGCCTCCCTGACTTATGGGATTCCAATGCTGCAGTAAACAGTTCATGACTCCACCCTGCTTCTTCCGGTGTAACATTTGTAAATGGATGGTTCGAACTATTAGCAGTAAGTTCCTGCATAAAAGCTCCGAGCATTTGTTGAAAAGCATCGGAAAAACCAAATTCAAATATTCCCCCTGTAATTGTTGGTATGGCCGATTGCGATCCCATATCGATGGTCGTCCAACCCTGCTCTTTTCCAGACGTGACAAGGTATCTGAATGCCTTGGGCTGGTGTGTGGAAAACATGGCAGAGCCTTCTGTTCCATATACCTCAAGAAACCAGGTATTGGTAGCACCCGGAGCCATTCTTTTAGTTTCCACAACCAGGGAAAATTCCTTATTTGTCTTGGGATCGATGCATTTACAGGAAAGAACCGCATTATCCCATGTGGTGCACGGGGCTGTTCCTCCTTTCCCGTCGGGACGTGTTTCTGCTATCTTCTGAAGATCTGCGAATACATTTACAGGTTTCCATCCCATGCGAAATGGTATATGTAAAAGATGCATTCCAAGATCACCCATACAGCCATACTCACCATTCATTTCAACCATCCGTTTCCAGTTGACAGGCTTATTAAGATCCATGTCGCTGGAGTGATGAAAGCCTGCCTTTACTTCAATTAACCTTCCGTATTTCCCTGAGCGAATCCACCTGATCAACTCCATAGAAGCTGGGAAATATGGGAATTCCGAACAACAGCGAACAAAAACCTCAGGATTTTCTTTAATGGTTTTTGCAATGTTTGCATATGCATTTTTGTCCACCCCAAAAGGTTTCTCACCCAGAAGATGCTTCCCGGCTTGTATAATATCAATATAGAATGACTCGTGCAAATTATGCGGTACAGCACAATAAATTGCATCAATCATGTCTGATTCAATGAGTTCTCTGTAATCAGTCGTTTTTATTTGAATATCGGGGAAATTATCAGTATACCATTTCCATTTATCTTCAGTTTGGCTGCAGATTCCTGATATCACAGGTACCGGCCCTTCATTAAGCAAGTGACACCATCGGGCAATTGAGCTGCAAAACTCCCTGCCCATAAGGCCTAAACCGATGATGCCAAAATTGATTTTTTTTCTTTGATTCATAAATATTATTAATGCATATAAATAATGATTATCGAACGCTGAATAACGAGGTTAGAATTCTTTCAATATCCAAATTCTTTTTCCACTTCTGTAATTGCATCTTCTATGATATCCATCCCAATGGACGCATACTTTTCATCCATAATTAGCGGGGGCGACATGCGAAGAATATGTCCGGCAGGGATCCATGCAAGCCCTTTTCTGAAAGCTTTTTGATAAACCAGTTTCCCTGCTTCGTCAAAAGGTTCTTTGGATACCTTGTCCTTAACCAGTTCAATCCCTAGCAGAAAACCTTTACCCTTTATATCTCCGATAATCGGGTGCTGTTCTTTCATTTTAAGCATACGCTTCATAAAAAAATCTCCAACTGTGCGTACATTTTGAAAAATATCCTCTTCTTCGATCACTTCGATGGAAGCCAGAGCAGCTGCACAAGCCATTGGATTTCCCCCATAGCTTGACGAAGCAGAAATCTTTTCCAGCGCCTCTCCATTTTCTTCACTAACGATCATCGCAGTGACAGGAAATCCATTCCCAAAAGACTTACCAAAAGTCACTATATCGGGAATAACATTCCAGTGGCTTAACGTGAGCCATTCGCCTGTTCTCCCCATCCCTGCCAATATTTCATCATCGTACAGGAGAATTTTATAGCTGTTGCAAAACTTCTTTAGTTTGGGGAAAAAATCATCCGGTGGAAAAATGCTCCCTGCCCATCCTTGCGCTGGTTCAAGAACGAAAGCGGCCACATTACCTACTGTCCCTTCTTTAAGGAATTCCTCATAAAACCTTATATAAGCATCGGTGTCTATGGTCCCATCACCCCTGGTCCAGAGAGGTCTGTAAGGATCAGGACGGGGAACCATATAAAAACCGGCAGCCCGGGTAGGCCCGTAACTATGAGTTTCACCACGATACATCTGCGCACAGCTTACAGCTCCCAGCGATTTACCATGGAAATCCCGGTATGCAGAAATAAATTCATGTTTATTTGTAATGGCACGCGCTGCACGAATAGCAGCCTCAACAGCTGCGGTACCATCTGAATATAACTGCATGGCATTCAACTTTCCTGGAAGTATACCTGCCAGTTTCTCCATAAGTTTTTCTTTTACCGGAGTGGTAAAATCATGAGCATTCATTAATTTTTTGGCCCAATATGAAATGGCTTCTGATATTTTTGGGTGACAGTGCCCCAGGGAAGTAACATATATACCTGACGAAAAATCAAGATATTTATTACCATCAACATCGGTAAGTGTAATGCCAAATCCTTCTTTAAAGCATACAGGAAATAATTTTACCTGGGAACTCAGTCCTTTCATATACCTTGAAGTACTGGCATGCATGCGTTTCGATTCAGGACCCGGTGTTTCAGTAATTAGCTTAGGAATGCCCTCTGCGCGTTCTTTCCACCAGTCCTTTTGTACTTGATTAGAATTCCTCATTATCTGGTTTATTATATAATAAATTAATCTTTTATTTCTTTGCCTATCGTTTATCTGAATAACGAATTTAAAGTTTTTATAATTCAGGATCTATCCATACTTTTCCAGCTCGCCAACTGTAATTACAACAATTTAATAATTCGTAATTCATAGTTTAGAAATAGCTTACCTTACCAGTTTCTAATTTTAGTTGTGTTGTCATCTCAGTCCAATCCATGAGGTCCTCAAATATGTTTGTACAATACAAATTGTTTCTTCCGGCCATCGTTGCATATTTAACCGATAAATCAGGACTTTCACTGTTAAGTATGGCCGAGAGAATAGCTGCTGCTGCTGTATCTCCTGCTCCGGATGCATTTTTTATTTTAGAAAAATCTACTTGGTATGCATTGCACCAAAGTTCACAGTGATTCCATTTTTCCTTCTTAAGCTTTAAGCCAGCTTTATCATTTATTGAAGAAACATCACCGGTTAAAAGGTATGCCCCACGATGACCTGCTTTGATCAAAAGAATTTTGACCCCATAATCAATGATCTGCCTGGCAATCTCCCGAATTGTGTTGACCGGAATATGATCAATTATTTCTCCATTGTTAAACAAATCTTTAATATCTGAATAATTTTTTGGATCCATAATTTGTAAAACCTCTTCCAGGCTGGGAATAAAAATGTCGGTAACAGGTAAAATTCTTTGCATGATATCAGGCCAGTTTATTCTTCCTGATTCACTCTCGGTATCGGGTAAACTAAAATCAAGGGAAGTAATTACTCCCATCTTCTGTATTTCAGCAAACAATTCATAAAGTTGAATTCCTCCATTAATATAAAACTGTTTTAACAGTGGAGGATATCCAAAATGAAATATACGACTTTTAGCAACAGCCTGGAAATCAATAAAATTAGTGTCAAATATCTGATTACAGCCCGGAAACTCCAGAAATATGCGATCAATCCCTGGCGGAGCTAATACGATACTGAAGCCAGTACCTGCTTTGTTTGTTGTTTTAATGCAGTGAGATAATTTATATTTATCTAATATTTCTAATGTTATTTTTCCAATTGCATCATCCCCGATTAAGCCATTTAAAAAGACTTTCTTATTGAATTTTTTCATTGCGATGCCTGTATTTGCTACCAATCCTCCGAGACCAAAATTAATTCCGTCGAGTTCTACGAGCTTCCCAGGAATCAATATATTTGATATTCCTCTATAAGATCCCTCCTTTCTGAAAGCCGGAAACAGGTCAAGGCAGAAATACCCGGCTATCATGGCATCATACTTCTTCATACTTATCTTCTTATATTAGCTTGATATTCTTTAAATAACAGAAGTCTTTCAGGGTTTCGGTATGATCTCCATAAGCAATAATATAATGCTGACCTGAAATATGCTGTGCAAATTCCTCCACCGGAATATCAAGAAAAATCTCCAGGCTCGGCAGCTGAGGTGCCGGGAAATCCCATCCGGCTTCTTCCCACGATTTTAATTTTCCTTCACCAGTGCAGATATGCATCGTATATTCATTCCCTGCATTTGAAAGCCTGGCAAGTGTCAATTTCCCCGTTTTCATAACCGATACATTTAAAAGTCCCCCGCTTATACCGCCAAATGCTGCTTGTGTAACTGTAACTTTCCCATCTACAACCTCAGCAGGTACAAAATCAGGCACTCCCAGGAGTACACTTTTTTCAAAAAATTCATAGAATTCAAGGTAAGCAGCACATTGCCCGGTTATTTGTTTCACAATTAACTGGGTCACAGCTCCCATGGCATCATTCTCAGGAATAGTGCATACTTTCAATTCATCTGAGAGCAACATGAAAATCATAGCTGGAGGAAACCCAAGTATTCTTTTCATCCCATCCACATCTTTTAATGAAACTGCATCATACTTGTTTTTAAGGACAATTTTTTTAATAGCCAGGTAATAGCTTATGCCCTTTTTCAGGAAACCTTCATCAGCCGGTTTCCTGAATTCCCAGTCACTTTTTATTTTCTTTAAGACTTGCAGGATTTCATTCTGGTCAATTTTTTCACTTAGCTGAACCATCTCCAGCATTTCAAAAAAGTCAATTTCAGTCCCCAGTCTTTCTTTTAATGATAGTCCCTCATAAAGTGTATTGTATAGCCTCATATCCCGAAACCCCATCATCCCTATTTTTGTTTCTTCTAAAGATTTTATAGCTGAAGCTGCAAGGGCAAAACTTCTAATTTTATCAAGCGGAGATGGTGTCCCAATAATATTATAAATGAATTTGAATTTATAACCGAGATCTTCAAATACTTTACGCAATGCAGTTGTCCCTGCCTGTGCCGCTGTAGTAACCATTCGTCCATCCTGAATATCACCTGCAAGCCCCCATAAAATCATCGGTTTATATTTAAATTCATGGGCAATGGCAATTACTGCATGAGATGGAATCCAACCGGCAATACAAAGAATCAGAAAATCAAAATCGCCCTTTTTCAAATCGTTTATTGCTCTTTTAGCATCATTTCCTTCAGGATCATCAGTGACGGGATCAGTGATGATGAGATCCATTCCCAAAGATCTAACTTCTTCCAGGGCCGTCAGGCATTTACGGACAATTATCTGTTTTGGAGAATTAACTTCTCCAAACCCAACAAATGCAGCTTTAAGAACATCTATTTTCATAATTACTTATTTTGATTCAATTGTCTTTTCCTCAGTGATGTTGATATAAGAACCCATGAATATTAATCCTTTGTGGTAAACACCCATTTATTTTCCTTATTTTCACTCAGGTGAATTTCAAATGTGTGTACCTTACCGTCATCTGTTTTGAGTGAAATAGTATACTGTCCGTAAAATCCTCTGAATACAACCATCCCGTTTTTACCTGTTCTGGTAGATAAATTTGTTTTCCACTCTTCATTAATTAATTTATTTAATCGTGTATATACAGGTTTAGGTTTATAGTCTTTATCCAGAAGGCCTCCTCCCGGAAGGTAGATTCTCCTGTCGGATAAACCCATCCAGCATATTGACGCCATTAACGGATACCCGAAAGACAACCTGTAAAACTGTTCTGCGAAATCAGCCTGATTTTCTTCGGTCCAGACACCCTTTCGCCATCCTCCGGTTATTTCTTTTCCACTTGATTGAGGCATAAACTCTGTAATATGAAGAGGGTATCCAAAACCTGAATAATAATCATAGGTATCCCAGACTTCCTTCGGCGAGAACCAGCAATCCCAGGGCTCGTGTGCCTGAATTCCAAGCCCGGTAATTGGTGTATTTCTTTTTTGAAGTTCATTTACCAGATCATAAAAACTTTTACGTATTGGCAGGCTCATGATCTGCTGAAATTCATTAAGGATCAGGTTTGCTTCCGGATTAGCAGTATATGCCCATCTAAATGCTTTTTCAGTATGGTCTGCAGCATCCTGGGTAGACTCCTTTGTGGCAAATTTAACATCTGTATGATTCCAGGTCCTGGTATGGCAGGGCTCATTCACAACATCCCACATATCAATTTTACCTTTATATCCTTTTACAGTATTGATAATTCTTGCCTTTAACAATTCTTCTGAAAGTGTTACGGGAAAATCAGATATCCAGGTTGGAACACCGGCAGGATTCGTCCATACAAGAGGATGCCCTTTTGTCGTGATACCATTTTCTTTACACCAGTCAATTACAGGAAGTAGTTTCGCCCATTGTGTCATACCAGGCGTTTTTTCATATGAGGCCCAGTAAAAAGGAAGTTCAGCAAAATTAAACAATTCCTTAAACCGCATTTTATATAATTCGGTATTATCTGAAGAACTGTCTCCCCATAAATTTACCAGATCAAATATAATCGAGCCGAACAAAAAGTCATGAGTTTTTTGGATTATCATGATTTCAGTGTTCTTTACAGGATTCCCGGACTTATTTTTAAATACTATTTCAGCATCTCCTTTCCTATATTTTTCTATATTCTCTTCTGCTTTTTTCATTAGTTCAGATTCAACTGATGCAATAGCCAGTGAATCTTCCAACTTAGTGACCTTCATGCTCCCATTTGAGATAATGCCTGGATCTTTGCCTTCCTGAAAAAATGAGAATGAATAGGCTTTGGGGGAAATTAAAAAGAAGTTGATCATCAAAAAAACAATTTCTAACTTAAGACAATAGAATATCTTTTTCATCATGATCCTCCTGATTTTATTATTCATTTTAATACGAAATAACCGCTATAGTTAATAATTTCAAAAGAATAATGGCATAAATCCGGGCTTGCATAAAAAAGGGCTCTGCATGACAGATGAATCCCTTCCAACCAAACCCAGTCTGATTATTGTCCTCCGGCAATATTTACAATAATACCCTTTTTATCCACTGTTCCACTCCAGTTGATTTTAATTCTTTTTTTCCAATCAGGACCGGTTCTGGTCCAGGTCTGAGAGTCCCCATTAATTGTGACAACAGGTGTACCGTTATGATCTTTGATATAAATACAATTAACCTGGATTGCTTTTTCCGGTTTAAATATTATTGTACGATCTTCATAAGCAGGGCCTTTTTCAATACAGCTGATTGTTCCGTTTCCTTCTGCCGAAATGAAATACCCATTTGTCAATTGATGGTTCATTTCCGGAAGAATGACAGGCTCCAGCCAAATTTCAGATGTATGTTTATTACGGTAATATCCGATAAGATCCTGGTACATCCGCCAGGTGGAAGTCCTGCTTGTATATTGATAATATCCGTCAACACTCGTTGCAGCATAGTTTGGCACCGCCTTTGCTTGCAGCGATATCGGAAGATTAAATACCCTGTTCCTGTCGAGATAACTGCGATGATACATATCCTTCCAGAGTGCTAAAGCTTGATTAAATTTCATCCTTTGAAGTGCATACCCTCCAAAATGACCAGTTAGGTGTTGGGGCCATTCGTTATAGCTTCCTTCGGGAAAACCCATGCTGTCAGTCACTGGCTTATAATATCTTTCCAGCACATCATAAATATACTTATCTACTTTAACCTGGTCAAACTGATCAAATTTGAGGCATTGTGAAAACCATGGACCAGCCAATGCACCTTCACAATGTTTATCCAGATAAATATATTCAGAAACAAGATACTTTGATTCAAAGCCTTTATATGTCTTATCAGCAGCCATTTCGTAAAAGAGTTTTGTGTTTGGCTCGTTCATTACTTCGGCCATTATTGCCATACATTTGTAAGCAGGAATGACCGTACCGGTACTGTATGTCTGGCAATAGCCTCCTGCATCATACATGTTATGGCTGGTTTCAAATATCCATGGATATTTGGGGTCGCCATATTGTTCTTTCTGTGCAATAAGACGGAGTCCTGTATTTTTCAAATAGGGCCACAGGAGCCTGAGCTTTACAAGATCATCTGTTGCAATGAAAGTCTCGTATACTCCTACAATAAATCCTATGTTCTCATCAGGCCATGAGACAACATCTTCCAAAGGGCGATAATCAGTATGATTGTAATCGTCCCATCCACAAAGATCTTCATCAGCTGTACCATGACCCTTGACTCCAAAGTCATGGTGTATCTGCCCTAAATATGGTGCATGATACTGGGTTCTACCCCAATACTCCAACTCCTTCCAGGTAAATTCAGGCATTAGATTACTGCCGATAATGGTTCTTCCCTGCCAGTATTCATCTATAGTTCCGAGAATATTGAACTCCCCTTCGGCCATACACGCCCTCCCATCCTTAGCATATACTGAATTATTCACCATGTTGCACAGTATGTTTACTAAATAATTGGTCATCCATATGGGAATATTGGAACTGCGCATATTATCAACAAATGTGACTGCATTATTTCTGAAAGTATCAAAATAAGTCAGCCCTGCATCAGCTATGCTACTCGCATTTGAATAATGGTTTTCATAAAAGTACTTTCCGAAAGAGTTAACTTTGTACCAGGCGAAAACGAATTTAATCCTTTTAGTCTCTTTTGGACCGAGCAGGACTTTGACAGCTACCTTATTCGTTGAATCAGTGATTGAATTGTTACACTGCCCATTTGTAAAAAAACCGGCATCGTTTCCTGCCGTAATTTTTGCCCCCTTA
>CAZKMG010000067.1:0-13620 GCA_964553465.1 uncultured Bacteroidaceae bacterium | reverse complement strand
AATTGCACTTTTGGCTTTTGCAGTATAAACATAGTTTAGCCTTTCCCTTTCTATTTTTTGATTTTCAGAAGTAATGATCTCAACCTGATCACCGCTTTGTAATTTATGATTCAATCCTACCAGATGATGATTTATTTTTGCCCCGATTGCCTTATTACCGATTTCACTGTGAATTTCATATGCAAAATCCAGGGCAGTTGACAACGAAGGAAGATTTTTAATATGACCTTTAGGAGTAAAAACAAAAATCTCTGATGAAAAAAGATTCATTTTAAATTCATCCAGGAATTCAAGTGCATCCGAATTAGGGATTTCGAGCAGCTCACGAATTCTTTTAAGCCATTTATCCAATTCTTTATCATCCGCACCAGGTTCTTTGTATTTCCAATGAGCTGCAAAGCCTCTTTCAGCAATTTCATCCATCCTTTTTGTACGTATCTGGACTTCTATCCATTTGCCATAGGGGCCCATAACAGTTGCGTGTAAAGCTTCATATCCATTAGCTTTTGGAGTGGAAACCCAGTCACGTATCCGATCTGGTCGAGGAGGATAAATATCGGTAATCATTGAATATATATTCCAGCACTGTGTTTTTTCCGGGATATCCTGATTAGGTTCGAAAACAATCCTTATTGCAAGAAGATCAAAGATTTCCTCAAATCCAACATTTTTTTGTTGCATTTTATTCCAGATAGAATATATAGATTTTGGTCTACCTGAAATATTAAACTTAACTCCACTTCCTACAAGTTTATCTATAATCGGAAGGGAAAATTTATTGATAAGATGAACACGCTTTTCCTCGTCATCCCTGATTTTTGTAGCAATTTCCTCATATATCTTCGGGTAACGGTATTTAAGTGAAAGATCCTCAAGTTCCGTTTTTATTGAATAAAGACCAAGGCGGTGGGCAAGTGGTGCAAAAAGATAAATGGTTTCCCCGGCAATTTTAATTTGTTTATACCGTGGAAGCGAATCGAGTGTCCGCATATTATGAAGCCTATCTGCTAGCTTTATCAGTATAACTCTGACATCACTTGAAAGGGTGAGTAGCATTTTCCTGAAGTTCTCAGCCTGTAATGAAGATTTATTGTCGAAGACTCCAGAAATTTTTGTCAGTCCGTCACAAAGGGAAGCAATTTTTGGCCCAAAATTTCTTTCTATATCTTCAAGAGTATAATCTGTATCTTCAACTACATCATGTAGTAGCGCAGCAATAACAGATTTTAGACCCAATCCAATTTCCTGGGTAGCAATTTTTGCAACCGCAATGGGATGTACAATATATGGTTCACCAGATTTTCTTCGCATTCCCCTGTGTGCATCGGAAGCAAAATGGAATGCTTTAGTGACCAAATCCCTGTCCTCTGCATTATCAATATAAGTGCACTTATCCAGAAGATCATCGAATTGTTTCTGTATTTCTACTTTTTCCGTTTGCTCTAAAACTGTCATCTGACAGAGTCTAAATAATTAATAAAAAGCTTAACAAATAATTCTGCAAATATACGCAATTCGTCATGGATAAAATAGAGTGAGAGTGCCCGGTTTGATCACTTTTTTTTGGCCGTTGTAAGAGGTATACTCAATGTGGTATGTGTATACACCTTCTGGTGCAAGGTTGTTTTCGTTTATCCTGCCGTCCCATCCTTTTTCCGGGTCTTTTGACTTAAAGATTATAATTCCATATCGGTTATATATTATGAATAAGTATTCTTTAGGAATAAAATTCATAACCGGCTTAAATACATCATTTTTCCCATCCTGATTAGGTGTAAATGCATTTGGCAATATCATATCTGTCCTAATTTCAATTTCACAAATATTTGATACAGATTCATTCCCTGTGAAGTTCTCTATTGCCTGAACTTTATACTTTATTTTCCCAATATACTTTTCACCATAGAGAACCGAAAGATCATCTGTGAATTCAGTATTTCCAGGTGAGTTTGTCCCAATAAGATTATAGTTGCCATCTAAATCCGCCCTGTAGATATCATAGCTTTGAACACCTTCAGGAAAGATTCTGTAGGAATTCCAACTAAGAGTATTGATTTTATTAGTATTTATACCTGTTAGTAGAATATTGTTTGCAAGATTTGATGTATCGATAACAGACAGACAAGTATTCAGCGCTCCAACCCTATAAAAAAATGATTGATATCTTGTAAGAAAGGTATCAAGGATAATCAATGGAGATGCCTGGACATCCATAATTCTTTGGATGATATTATAATCAGAATTTATCACACTTGATCTCAATAAAGCAAAATCATTGATTTGAGATGTATCTGAAAACTCAAATTTTATTTCTACCGAATGGTCATCAATAACGGTAGCGTAATCAATCATTAAAACAGCTGGGGGAGCCGGGGCAAATGTATATTTGTGAATGATATTAGAGCGAGAAACCAGCCCATCATTCTTTACAGCTTCAATAAAAAAATAATAATGTGTGTTATTTTTGATATGCAATACTGTATAGGATGTATCATTTGCATTATTTCCATTCAAAAGTTGATAATTTCCGGCACCCTCACGACCAAAAATGCGATAGCCTGATACATTATTATCCCAGCCAACATATTTATTCCAGAATACAATAATTGCATTATTACATGAATCATAATAGATGTTTGAATAAACAGTACTATGCAAACCAGGTTTCCGCAAACTCTCGTTTCCCGCTGTATCAACTGCAGTTACACTGTAAAGTATATTTTTCTGCCCAGCTCCACTGTTGGAATGTATATAGATTGAATTTCCTACAGAAACTGAATCTATTTTTATTCCTTCATACCCATTAATAGTTAGGATCTCATTATATATGTAATATTTCACCACATCCAATGAAGGGCTTTCTGTCCAGTGTACTTCAACATTATTCGTGGCTGTATCAACAGAAACATAAGTAATATAAGGTCTGTCAGGGGGAATATTGTCTTGCCCAGATACAATATAAATTCCCGATAAAAAAACTAAATAAAAACCTATAATTCTTCTTATATTCATATTTGCATCAAATGTAACGTATTATTTAGCACAATAATTTTGCCAACATATCCTAATATAAATAATTTCAAGAAATATAATACTAATCCATAATGATTCTCATAGTATTAGTGAAGGAAAGCAATCAAATTAACTGGTATACAAAATTACATTTTCAATTGATTTTCACCTGTACATTCATTCATTAAAATTACTGAAATTCATTTTTTAAATACATGTAGGATATTACCTTTGCAACCGTGAAAAAGACGGAAATTCTTAAAAAGCTTTTAATCCTGCGTGATCAACGTTTAGGACCACGGCGGTTTGTTATCCTATTAAGCCTGATAACAGGTTTAATAGCAGGCCTTGTTGCTGTTTTTCTTAAAAACCTGGTTCATTATACTTCGCAGCTTATTACTCAGGGTTGGTTCGAAGACAGGGTAAATTTTCTTTATTTTGCTCTTCCCCTGATTGGCATTTCCCTTGCTGTAATCTATATAAAGTATTTTGTCAAAGAAAACATTTCACATGGGATCACACGGATATTATTTGCTATTTCAAAACAAAATAGTTTTCTTAAACCGCATAACACATATTCTTCAGTAATTGCAAGCACATTTACTGTAGGTTTTGGTGGTTCGGTCGGATTGGAAGCCCCAATTGTCCTGACCGGTTCGGCAATTGGCTCAACGATATCAAAATTTATGAGGTTAAATTACCGGACAACTACCTTGATGCTTGGATGTGGTGCTGCAGGAGCTATAGCTGGTATTTTTAAAGCTCCTATTGCTGCTATCATTTTTGCATTGGAAGTTCTAATGCTGGATCTGACCATGTGGTCGCTGATACCTTTAATGATCTCTGCTGTTACGGGTGCAACAGTATCCTACTTTCTGCTTGGGAAAGAGGTGATGTTTTCTTTTACATTACAGGATCCGGTAGTATTAACGAACCTTCCTTTTTACCTTATTCTTGGTTTAATATGTGGATTAGTTTCGGTTTTCATTACACGTGGCGTTAAATACATAGAAGGCCTTTTCAGGGGAATTAATAATATCTATGAGAAATTAATAATTGGAGGGATAATCCTCGGAGTATTAATTTTCTTCTTTCCTCCCCTGTATGGTGAAGGATATGATACTTTAAAGGATTTGCTTTCCGGACAAGCATATGAACTTACGAATAACAGCGTTTTTTATGGATGGAGAGATAATTACTGGGAACTTATAGGATTTGCCTTTCTTGTACTAGGTTTTAAAATAATAGCCATGGCAGTTACTACCGGTAGTGGGGGAATTGGAGGGGTTTTTGCTCCATCACTTTTTATGGGTGGTATAACAGGTTTCGCAGTTTCAAAAATAATTAACGGCTTTGACATTCTTAAGGTCTCAGAAAGAAATTTTACATTAATCGGTATGGCGGGAATTATGTCAGGAGTAATGCATGCCCCTCTAACCGCAATCTTTTTGATTGCTGAACTTACCGGAGGATATAGTTTATTTATCCCTCTGATCGTAACGGCTACTATTGCTTACCTGACAGTAATTTATTTTGAACCTAATTCACTTTATACAGATCGTCTTATAAAAAGAGGTGAACTTATTACGCATCATAAGGACAAGGCTGTTCTTACTTTGCTCAATCTTGAAAGTGTAATTGAAAAAGACCTTATTCCGGTTAAATCAAATGCTACACTTGGAGACCTTGTAAAAGTAATTTCAAAGTCAAATAGGAATATATTTCCGGTTATAGATGAGGAGGGTCTTCTCGAGGGGATTATTCTCCTTGATAATGTAAGGGATATTATTTTCACCCAAAACTTATATGATAAGGTAAAGGTATCCGATTTGATGATCATGCCTCCTGCATTTGTCGAACCATTGGAACCAATGACGTCCGTGATGCAAAAATTTGAAGATACCGGTGCATGGAATCTGCCAGTTGCTGACAAGGGAAAATATATCGGCTTTATTTCCAAAGCAAGAATTTTTAATATGTACAGAAAGTTACTGGTGCAATTTTCGGATGAGTAGTAAGTGTCAATTGTTATCTACTTTATAAATATTTATAAAAAACTCATAAAGACTGGGATTTATTTATCCTTATCCCTAAAAAATGTATGAATAATTCAGGCTAAAAGTTAAATTTGGTCTTTAAAATATAATTCCATGAAAAGAGATTCACAGCTATTTACAATAATTGCGAAAGAGCAGGACCGACAAAAACGAGGAATTGAACTGATTGCGTCAGAAAACTTTGTCAGTCCTCAGGTTATGGAGGCAATGGGCTCCGTCTTAACTAATAAATATGCCGAAGGATACCCGGGTAACCGCTATTATGGTGGATGCGAAGTGGTCGATGAGGCTGAACAGCTAGCGATTGATCGGTCGAAAATGATTTATAATGCTGAATATGTAAACGTACAGCCTCATTCAGGAGCACAGGCAAACATGGCTGTTTTTCTCTGCTGTTTGAAGCCAGGCAATACATTTCTGGGATTGGATCTTTCTCATGGTGGACATCTTTCTCATGGCTCGCCAGTCAATAGTTCTGGCATATTGTATCAAGCTCTTTCATATGGATTGAATCAGGATACAGAAATGGTGGATTATGATATGATGGAGAAAATTGCTCTTGAGAGTAAACCTAAATTGATTTTGGCTGGAGCGTCAGCCTATTCCCGGGAATGGGACTATGAGAGAATACGAAAACTGGCCGATGCAATTGGAGCCATATTCATGGTTGATATGGCTCACCCGGCAGGTCTTATCGCTTCCGGCTTATTAAAAAATCCTCTGGAGTTTGCTCATATAGTCACTTCAACTACTCATAAAACACTGCGTGGCCCTCGGGGAGGAATTATCCTTTTAGGTAAGGATTTTCAAAATCCATGGGGTATTGCAACTAAGAAAGGAGAAGTCCGATTGATGTCATCATTACTAAACTCTGCTGTTTTCCCGGGGATACAAGGAGGGCCTCTTGAACATATAATCGCTGCTAAAGCAGTAGCGTTTGGAGAAGCACTTTCTCCTGAGTTTAAATTGTATCAGGAACAGGTTAAGAAAAATGCCGATGTAATGGCTAAGGCATTTATTGAAAAAGGATATAAAGTTGTATCCGGTGGTACCGATAATCACTTGATGTTGATCGACTTAAGAACAAAAGTACCTGAGATCACTGGAAAACAGGCTGAGAAGGTACTTGGCGAAGCTGACATCACCGTCAACAAAAATATGGTTCCATTTGATTCCCGTTCACCTTTCCTTACCTCTGGAATCAGGGTTGGAACTCCTGCAATAACAACTAGAGGAGTAAAGGAAAACTTAATTACTCAGGTTGTGGATCTTATCGATACAGTAATTACACACATAGATAATAAGACTATCATTGAAAAAGTCAGAAAAGAAGTGAATGGTTTAATGAATGAGTTACCATTGTTTGCCTACTAATTACAGCACTCTTTCTCGATATAAAATCCTAATTATTCACTGTTAGTTTTATGGAGTGGTATATTTATATACTTGTTATAGTGGTTGGTATCGTTGCAGGCTTTATTAATACAATAGCCGGAAGCGGATCCCTTTTAACACTTCCTTTACTTATGTTCCTTGGATTACCAGCTGTTTCTGCAAACGGGACCAACCGTATTGGTATTTTATTTCAGAGCCTTATAAGCACTGGTAGTTTTAGGAAACAAAAGGTTTTGGATACGAAGGTATCCTTCTCATTGGCTGTTCCTGCAGTTATTGGTTCTTTTTTTGGAGCCATGGTAGCGGTTGATCTGAATGAAGAAACCATGGAGAAAACAATTGGAGGATTACTCGCTTTCATGTTCATTATTATCCTTTTAAAACCTTCAAGCTGGATTAAGCCTCAGGAAGGGGGGGGACATTTACCTTACTGGATACAGGCTCCCATATTTTTTATTATAGGGATATATGGTGGATTTGTTCAGGCTGGAGTTGGATTTTTTTTACTCGCAGGTCTGGTTCTTGGTTGCAGGTATGACCTTGTAAAAGCCAATGCTATCAAAGCATTTATTATTTTATTCTTTACAGTAGTTGCCCTAATCGTATTTATTATAAATAATCAGGTTAATTATTTTATTGGATTAATACTAGCCATCGGAAACATGATTGGGGCTTATATTGGTGCTAAATATGCTGTAAAGTGGGGGGGAGAGGTCATTCGATACTTTCTTCTTATTGCCTTGCTTGCTTCTTCAATTAAGTTACTTGGAATACTATAATTATACCATGTAAGCAAATACTTTATCTTACAAACGCTTTTTTGCCTTTGTTTATTAGAATTATTTAAGTTATGGATGTTCTATACAGGAAAGAAATAACGACAAAATGCTTTATAAAGGTACAATTCATACTAATTATTCATAGACAGACTTATGGCATCCTCTAGGGTTCATATATATAACGAATCCAACCCTGCTGTCGATAAGAAGCCTGGGGATCTTTATTGAATTTAGCCTTAGATGCAGCAAGAATTACAGCCTCGTAAATGCAAGGATCCTGGAAATTTGATTCAATGACCTTAGGTGACCCAACTACATTTCCCTCCCTGTCAACAACAATCTGAACCTTGATTATAACTTTTGATGTAACAACACATTTATCAATTGGTTTGGGAATCTGTCCTGTTCTGTTATCAAGTCCAAAGCTTATCCCATTTCCAAGTCCTCCACCAGGTCCATAATTATCAGCACCCTGTGTACCGTTAGGATTTCCTTGATTCCCTGCACCAGCGGTTATGCCTTCTGATCCCTGTGTAGTGCCAACACTTTTATTCCCAAATGCAGCCTGTCCCTTATTACTCCATTGTTCAGCCAGTTTACGCTGTCGCTCTTCCTCTGCTTTTTGTTTTAACAATGCTTCTTGCTTTTGCCGTTCAATCTCTTTCTGCCTGAGTTCTTCAGGTGTGGGAGTTTTTATCTTAACAGGCGACTCCTCAAAGCTTTGTACATTTTTTTCAACAGGTTTTTCTTTTACTTTTTCAACTTCAGCTTTTTCTTTTACGCTGGATTCAGGTATTGCTTCAGCAGGAATAGATTCCTTAACAACTCCTGATTCTTTATTTCCAGCAGGCTCAATATTTCCAAATCCGGTCAGATCAGTACCAAAATTTACCAAGATGCCAAGTTCTTCCGGTGGAGGATCAGGGTAGCTAAATCCGAAAAATATCAAGATTAATAATATGATAATGTGAAATATCGTAGTACTGACGAACCCTCTAGAACTGTATTTCATGGCTTGAAAATTTACATGGGACGAGTCCCAAGGATCACCTTATATCTGTTTCTTTTTGCAATCTCGAGAAAATCATATATCTCATTCATATCAAGGTTTTCATCTGCATTAAGACGAATAGTAGGCGGTTCTATCGGTTTTCCAAGTCTTTCAATAAGTAGCTTTTCAACCTGATCAAAGTCACAAGGAATATCATCAACCTGGTAAAGGAGCTTATCTGTAATGGTAACTGTTATGATTGGATTCGAAGCAGTCTGGTTGTTACTTTGAGGTAACAAAACATTCATTGCAATAGGAATAACAAGAGTGGAAGCCAGCATAAAAAAAAGAAGCAATAAAAATACAATGTCTGTCATACCTGACAAACTGAAATTTATATCCACTTTATTTCTTGAGGAAATAGACATTTTCAATCCTTTTTAAGAACTACTTTGATATTATTCTTAGCTGCAACATTCATTACTCTTACCGTTTCTTTTACCGTTACTTCGGCATTTGTGATCAGTTTTATCGACGGATCTTCTTGATTTGCAAATCTCTGATTCAGAATTAATCCTAATTGATCGAGGCTAACAATTTTGCCATCCATTAATATTTGCCCCTGTTTACGAAGTTCGACTTCAGGTATATTTTGAATTATATCCTTTGTTTGTCCTGCTTGCGGAATTAATAATTTTAATGCATTCGGAGCAATAAGTGTCGAAGTAATCATGAAGAAAAGTAGTAATAAAAATACAATATCAGTCATTCCAGACATACTGAAACTGACATTTATTTTATTTCTTGTTTTTATTTTCATCAGAATACATGGTTCAAACCATTGTTTTATTTAACAGGTTCATTCAGGAGATCCATAAACTCTGTAGTACTGGCCTCAAGATTATTTACAACTTTTTCAATTTTTGCAACCAGTAAATTATACGCAAAGTAGGTTGGAATGCCTACTAAAAGACCGGCTACGGTAGTAATTAATGCAGTATAAATACCCCCTGATAGTAGGGAAATATTGATATTATTCCCAGCCATGGACATCTGCATAAACGATTGAACCATACCAATAACCGTACCAAAGAAACCAATCATAGGAGCTCCTCCCGCAACAGAAGCCAGGGTAGGCAAACCCTCTTCAAGCTTATAAATTTCCAGTTTTCCGACATTTTCAATCGCTGCACTTACATCATTCAATGGCCTGCCTATTCTGCTTATGCCTTTATGAATCATATGTGCAACCGGATTATCTGTTGAAACACATAATTTTTTTGCAGCTTCTATTTTCCCATCCATAAGGTAATCCCTGATACGATTCATGAAATTAATATCAACGTTCTGAGCCTGTTTAATAGCATAATATCTTTCGACAAAAATATATACAGCAATGATTGATAAAATGACCAGGGGAATCATTACCCATCCGCCTTTCATAGCAAGGGAAAGAAAAGTTTCTTCTTTTGTTCCAGTGGAAGTAAGTTCAGTAGTCTTGGTTGTAACGACTTGAATTAAAGTAAGGATATTCATCGTATTATCATTTTTTGCGAAGATATAAAAAAAACGTATGAATGTCGATGAGTATTATCATCGGTTACAAATAATGTCAATGAATTATTAACACTATTGCTGAAAATTGAAAAATCATGAGTATTCAGGACTTCAGAAATGCTTGTGATTACATTGTAGAAATGATGTTATTGTCTAATGTAAAATTGCAACTTCAAGGTAATAAATAGCAGCTCCGGAGAAATACCCAAGAAGAGCAAGAAGAGATATTTTTTTCATATACCAGATGAAATCAATTTTTTCAAGACCCATAGCGGCGACTCCCGCTGCTGAGCCAATAATGAGAATGCTTCCTCCTGTACCTGCTGTATAAGCAAGAAATTCCCAAAATATTCCATCCTGGACATAATTGGCTGCAAATCCTGTGGCTCCGGCGAGCTCTACAGGATACATGCCCATCGCCCCAGCTACAAGTGGAACGTTATCAACAACTGAAGATAAAAGTCCTATCGCAAGATCGATTAAATACACATTTCCAAGATTATCATTCAGATAATTTGCAAGTACATATAATTGCCCAGCCGATTGAAGAGCTGCAACAGCGCTTAATATTCCAAGGAAAAAGAATACAGTTGGTATCTCTACGCGCTTAAGAATATTAATTATTTTAAGTTTTGCCTTTGTCTCATGGTCTTTATTTCTATGTATTAACTCAGTAACCAACCAAATGACTGATAAGCTTAAGAGCATTCCCATATAGGGTGGGAGATGAGTAATTGTTTTAAATACTGGAACGAAAAGCAATCCACCAATTCCAAGGTATAGTAGTAATTTCCTCTCAAACAGAGTTGTAATTTGTTTTTCATCGGATTTAATTAATGGACGTTCAACCTCTCCTTTCATAGAAAAACTTAAAACTACAAGTGGAACAACCATCGTAACAAGGCTGGGGAAAAATACTTTTAAAATTATAGTTAAAGTGGTTACTTGTCCCCCAATCCACAACATTATAGTCGTTACGTCACCAATCGGGGACCATGCCCCTCCGGCATTTGCTGCCAAAACTACCATACTTGCATAAAACCACCGAGAATGCCTGTCATCAATGAGTTTCCGTAGCAGAGCAACCATAACAATTGTTGTAGTAAGGTTATCGAGTGCAGCAGAAAGGAAGAAAGTCATAAAACTGAGTATCCAGAGAAGTTTTATTTTATTTGTAGTTTTGATCCTGTCGGTAAGGACTTTAAATCCTTCATGCTGGTCAACTACTTCAACAATTGTCATAGCCCCAAGAAGAAAGAAAAGAATTTCTGCAATTTCACCAAGATGTTGGATAATCTGATACTCAACAAGCCACTCTCTCATATCCTTTAACCATTCAGCTTTTTCTGATCCTGCAAAGGAACGGAGA
Source organism: uncultured Bacteroidaceae bacterium (assembly GCA_964553465.1). Taxonomy (GTDB): domain Bacteria; phylum Bacteroidota; class Bacteroidia; order Bacteroidales; genus CAZKMG01. The sequence goes on along the minus strand of CAZKMG010000067.1, from coordinate 2,460 downwards.
CTAGTTAAAAATGATTTGATGGCATTTTCATCTGTCAGGCCTTCTTTTACTCCAATATGTTCGGAGAATTCCGGACTATATCCTTGAGTTAGAATGTCGAATAGCCCATATGCATATGCAACCCAGCATAAAGTTCCAATAGCAAGTGCAGGAACAGCTTTATCAATTTTTAAAGGATGTTCGAGGGCTATAGTCAGATAGCCAAGAACAAAAATAACTACCATCAAAATAAACATGATTTTGCTTCTTTAGAGTTTATATAAAGAGGGCAAATATAAAAAATGATTGATTATATAATTAAGGAAATTAAAGAAAAAAAGATTTTTTTGTCTATGTACTTATAACAATTGATATGTCTGTCTTCTATTCCTGGTCATATGTTGACATATCATCTGGTACAGTTTTTTTCTTCTTTCGCGTAAACAATTCTTTTAAGCCTTCTTTATATCTGGAAAATAATTCCTTCAAGTTATCAAAACTTTCCCTGTAAAATAAGCCGACACCCTGAGTATATGGTGAAGTCTGTAAAAGTAGGTTATCATTTGCACGATTGAATCCCTTTACATGAAATTTATCGGTAATCTTATATTCAATTTCAAAATCTCCCACGATATTATTTGTAGATGTAGTTGCGGGAGTTAATTCATTTCCCCCCACGTCAACATTTCCTGAGATTAACACCCTGTCATTCAAGATCTGTGTACTTAAAGCTACTTCAAGTTCATCCGTAGTTATTTCATCACCGGGACGATAATTCAAACCTATATTAAAATCTTTGCTGATTTGAGATAACCAATGTGACAATTGATTCGAAAGCAATTCACTTCCTGTCACACCTGCAGTAGTTATAGTATTTGTCCCTGCTATTCCGCCTTGGGATCCTATACCTTGGGATGAATAAAAACTGTTAATTACAAGCAGCGAAATAAATTGTTTCATTAATTCTTCCTGGGTATTAATACTGTTTTTAACAATATTCTGCGTTTGTTGGTCGGCAGTTGGAAGACTAATATCTGTAACAATGGTGGGATTCATTAGTTTTCCTGTCATACCGATATTGCAATCTACAGGAATTCGCTTTTTAAGGGCTTCAGAATTTGCATCAGTAGGATCCATTAATAATGGATAAATTGATGTACGTAAGTTATAAGTAGCGTTAATATCGATGTTTGCATCCATAGGATCACCATTCCAACTGATCCTTCCCCCTTTTTCAACTTTAAACTTTTTATTAATAAGATTTTGCAGTGTAAACAGGTAATCTCCTTCTTCAATATTTATATCACCGAAAATCTCAAATTTCCCGAAAGTATTAATTATTATATTCAGGTTACCTGTTCCTCTACCTCGAATAATATCCCCAACTTTAGGATCAAAAATTAGCTGGACTTCCGCATCAGGAGTAACTTCTAGTTTGAAGTTCAGTTGTAATCCTTTTAAATTTATAGGGGTTTTCACCAGAGCATCAGTTTCATCCTTGTTTTTACTAGTATCACTCACCCAGTAAATAAAAGTATTTTCCCGAATTTCACTTGATCCGTAGAGTGGGATGTTAAAAATACTATTCTTCTCTGAACGGGCATTTATATCCATAGACACATTATTGGGAGGGCCTGTGACATGAATAACTCCACTCGCATTAATATGACCAAAAAATATCTGATTATCTTTTTCAGTAGTGTTTAAAAATTCGAAGTTGTTGGTTTCCAGATTAAGATCAAGATAAAAATCCTTGAAATACTGGTTACTTATTTTTCCTTCCCCTATTGCCTGATTACCTCTGGAATCAAAAATTTCAAAATCCCGGAATATAATATTATTGTTTACGAAGGATATATCATTTGTGAAGTTATAACGGGTTTTAAGATAATTAACAATGAATGATGTTTTTAGTAATTTCAGGTTCCCGTTGAGATCAGGTTTTTTTGCGGTACCCTTAAGGGTCATAATACCCGTCACCATACCATTCAAATCAGAAATTAAATTCTCTGCATAAGGTAGGAGGGGATTTAATCTGAATTTATCCAATTCGATAATTAAATCAAGGCCTGCATTTTTTGGATAATAGTCTCCTTCGATTAGAATAGTTGGGATTGAACTCTTACTGACAGATGACTTAACATGAATTTTCTTTTCATTATTGTTCCAATTTGCGAGAATCTCACCATTCCCTAAGCTATCCCCATTTATAGAAAAATTTTCCAGGTTCAGGTTAGAAAGAAATACAGGCTTGTTAAACGGATCATTTAAGCTGGCTCTACCTGATACTACGCCGTTTATTATTAACTTGAGCTTCTTTGTAAAAATATTTGCTGCTGCCAAATCAAGATCCTTAAAATAAAATGAAAGTCCGTCTTCAGGTTCATGTGTTAATTTTCCATTCACAAGCATTTCTTGATCATTATGCTTTATTCTGACAGAGTCGATAGTATATGATGAGGAATCCATTATAATACTGCT
>CAZKMG010000066.1:0-13664 GCA_964553465.1 uncultured Bacteroidaceae bacterium | reverse complement strand
GAAGGTTTTACCCTGGAACAGCAAAAGAAATAAAGCAGCTTATTAACAAGTTGATGGCTTCTGAACGCACCAGAATCAATTATGCGCTTGCGGAAAAAGAAATTTTTGGTGCCATACTACCTCATGCCGGTCATGTTTTCTCAGGCTATCAGACTATTCATTTTTTCGAGATTTTGCGTCACTCAAAACAAACTTTTGATACTTTCATTTTATTGCATCCCATTCACAGAGGAGTATCTCCTGAATTTGCTTGTGATACTTCTGATAAATGGAACACTCCTCTTGGTGATGTAAACCTTGACAAAGAATTTATTGATAAATCAGGTATTCCGTTATCTTCTGAGCAACAGAAATGGGAGCATTCCGCGGAAGTAATTCTTCCATTTATACAATATTTTGTTACTTATCCATTCAACATTGTTCCCATTGGAATTTCCCACCAAAATCCTGATATTTCAAAAAAAGTATCTGAATGCATTGCTAATGCAATTCAACAAACCGGACGTAAGGTTTGTCTGATAGCTTCTTCAGATTTTACTCATTATGTCGATCCAGATCAAGGATGTCAAATGGATCAAAAAGTTCTTGACAGGATAATGGATCATGATCCTGAAGGTATTTATAAGGTGATAAAGAACTTTGATATTACAATATGCGGGTTTGGACCAATCATGGCTCTCATCTATTTTATGAATGATTTTTCAGATGAATATAAAATTTCTATATTAAAAAGAGGACATTCTGGTGAAGTACATCCATCCGATTCGGTAGTGGATTATATTTCTATCCTCTTTCACAAGTAACCAATCATATATAATGTCTGAAGCCCCTTTCTTAATTACCACGCAAGAAAAGCTGAAACTGCTTGATTTGGCAAGGAAAACTATCGTTGAATATATACGACATGGAAAAGTAATAAAACCAGATCTTGCATCGTTTAGTGGTGTTTTAAGCTCAAGTGTGGGAGCATTTGTGAGCCTGCATACGTTGAAAGGAGAATTACGCGGATGTATTGGTAGATTTTTGCCTGAAGAACCTTTATATAAAATAGTCATGGATTTGACTATTGCTTCCTCAACACGCGATCACAGGTTCAAACCTATTAAAAAAGCAGAACTTAATAAAATTTTAATAGAGATTTCACTATTGAGCCCATTAGTAAAAATATCAGATATTTCGGAGATTCAATTAGGTAAACATGGTATATATATGAAAAAAGATGGTAAAACCGGTACTTTACTGCCCCAGGTTGCATTAGAAACAGGATGGGATGTTGTAACGTTTCTTGGACATTGTGCAAGGGACAAAGCGGGAATCGGGTGGTTTGGCTGGAGAGATGCTGAATTATATATTTATCAAGCTGAAGTATTTAATGAAAATGTCAGGAATAATTAAATACAGACTATTATTCACTGCGAGTAAAAAATAATTAAAAACTTAATCTGGAAAATTACTGTTTATTTAAATAATATCCCTTTTTAAAGTTTTCAATCAGAATCAAGAATATCGTTTACCCATGACATTCCCGCCATAACCGTAGGGAATCCAATAGTATTTGTTAATACTATAACTGTATGACGAATTTCCTCATGACTTGCACCTTCTTCAAGTGCTCTTTTAGTATGACTATGTGCTGAACCTTCCGATTTGACAGCAATGGAGGCGGCAAGCTGAATCAAATGTGAGGTCTTTCTGTCTAGCGGACCTGCATTTTTGCAAGTCTCCCCTAGTTTTTCAACTGCATCAATATATTTCGGGTGATGCTGTTTAACATTTGTGTAATGACTGGCGATGTTTAGTTTCATGTGATTTGTTTTTATAAAGTTCCTGAATTCTGATTGAAAAGTCAAATCATTCTCATCCAAACATCCAAAAATAGATTTTTAATTAAGGGTGTTAAAAAGCTAAGTAATATAAGTGAGTAAAATAATAACATATTAGTATTCAATATAATATGAAATTTATTCAATAAGGGACTAATTGTAAATCTAATTACAAGACATCTAATATCATAGATAAATAATTCTATAAATGATAAGAATATAATTAAGGTAATTTATTAATTCTGTAATTAATTTGACATTAATGGACAGACCTGTTAAAAGATAGAGCAAGAAATTGCATACAGGAATAAGATATGCAACACGCTCTAAACTAATTGAATAGCTTAAGATATTTGCAATTACAGAATATTATAATTTAATGAATTTTCTGGTGATTACCTGATCCCCCAATTTTAATGAGATGAAGTATATCCCTCTGTATAGTGCTGAAACATCATAATGATATTGATCCTTTATAGGGTCTAGATTGCTCATATTCATTATAGTTTTGCCCGTGATATCCAGAATTCTGATTTCCTGTACAGGTTCATTTAGATTACTTATTATTATATAATCGTTTGCAGGATTTGGTAAAATCGTAAAGGTTACATTCGCATCTGCTGGTTCTAAACCTGTTGAACCATTTACGATAATCTTTCCCTTCATTCCGGAATTTATATGATTGGTACAGATATAGTAATATGTTCCAGGTAGGTTAGCGTTATAAATTCCAGTACCATCAGGAAAAGAAAATCCTCCCGATAAGGGTGTATTTCCGTTAGAGTTCCAGGTGCTTTCACTTACCTGTAAAACGGGATGCTCGATGCCAACATTGAATTGTACGATATCTCCCTGATTAACAGTCACGGTTGAAGGGTTAAAAGCTAATCCTGATGGGGTAATCGTATATGTCTGTTGAGATTCAGTAATAGAAAAAATTCCTGATAATATAAGAAACAATATGCATTTTTTCATATCGCATTTATTCTAAGCAACAATCCTAAAAGAAAATGGTTCACAATCTTTAATTACTAAGTATTTAATAGATATGGAATAAGAATTATTTTTTAGGCGCCATGTAAAAATCCATCTAAATTAGAGTATTTAAATAAGAACTATATATCGGGGATAAATTTGAAAGTGTTTAAAAAAAATCTAACTATATGAAGGAAAATTCAAATTTTATTTTCACATTTAAACCTAGGATTTTTTCATAAGATTTATTTAAATTAACTAATAAAGAATTACATGAAACAGAATTCTCTCAAGCAAAATAAGGCACTTGTCATATTAATTGCTGCAATAGCATCTACAGGAGGTTTACTTTTTGGATTCGATACGGGTGTAATATCCGGTGCCCTCCCCTTTCTCAAGCAAAGCTGGAATTTAAATTCCGGACAACAGGAATGGATCACTTCTGCAGCCCTTATTGGAGCAGTTGCAGGTGCATTTGGTTCAGGCAGAATAACAGATATTTTTGGCAGGAAGAAAGTAATCCTTGTAGCTGCTGTTATTTTTGGTCTGGGTGCGATATTAACCGGAGCGGCAACTAATGCAGGATTTTTAGCTGTAAGCAGAATTATCCTGGGAATTGCCATAGGAGTGTCTTCTTTTACTGTACCGCTTTATATTGCTGAGATTTCTCCTACAAAAACAAGAGGCGCATTTGTATCTTCATTTCAATTAATGATTACCATTGGAATTGTAGTTTCTTACTTCAGTGATTTAGGCTTTGCTGATGAATCAAATCCCTTTTCATGGAGATGGATGTTTTATGTGGGTATTTTTCCTGCATTAATACTGTTCGTTGGGATGATATTTTTACCAGAAACACCCAGATTTCTTATTGGCAAAGGTAAAGAAGAGAAAGGAAGAAGAGTGTTGCAAATGGTTGAAGAGCCTGATCTAGTTGAAATAACCATACAGAAAATTATAGTGGATTTAAAAAAAGTCAAGGAAAATAATGTTAACGGGCGAGAATTATTCAAGCCATGGCTTCGTGCTGCTCTGATCCTTGCAGCGGGGATTATGTTTTTCCAACAATTTGTCGGGATTAATACGGTTATTTATTATGCGCCAACAATTTTTATTATTGCTGGCTTTGCCGGTGCAAAAGCTGCCATTGCAGCTACTGTAAGTGTTGGTGTACTGAATGTTATAACAACGGTTTTATCAATGACATTGATCGATAAAGTTGGCAGAAGAAAACTATATTTCTTTGGTATGACTGGAATGTTAGTAGCTCTACTTGCACTTGGTGTATTTTTCATTTTCAAAGATTCGCTTGGTGGATCATTAAAGTATATAATTGTAGGATCTGTCCTTGTATATGTGTTTTTCTTTGCTATAAGCATAGGTCCTTTGGGCTGGTTAATTATTTCTGAAGTGTTCCCTTTAAATGTCAGAGGGCTTGGAATGAGTATTGGTTCATTATCTAACTGGTTTTTTAACTGGATTGTTACATTCACTTTCTTAAAAATGGCATGGCTTTTTACCGCTTCAGGGATGGAAATTATTCATCATACAGCCGAAGGCACCACGACTGATCCAAATCCTGCAGGTTCCTTTTTTGTATACGCTTTGGTAGCATTCTTAGGGATTATCTGGGGTATTAAATATATTCCCGAAACAAAAGGAATATCACTTGAAGCAATTGAAGATCATTGGAGACAGGGCAAAAAACCGAATGAACTAAGGAAGTTATAGGTTTTATTTTTCATCCTAAAAAACAGAAATAACCATATTTACCCGATAGTTTAAGAAAAAAGGTACGATCAAGGATGGATTGGCATTCAGAGAACGTGGATTTATCGAATGAAATAATTAATTAATTGCTCCTCCAACCCTGATTTATTATGAAACAAACTAATACTAATTTCTTATTAACTCCTCTATCTGAGAAATTAGGTGATTAAAATTAGTGGTAGTTTCTTCATCAAAATCAGATGGTCGCAGTCTACTATTCTGGCAATGGAGTGAGAATGCGGTTGCCAGATCTTTTCTGAGAAGTTTATTATTTTTAATGTAATCCAGGTTTGATTCAGTAATTCCAACACGTTGCTGAAGTACGTGTTTCTTAAAATCAATAGTTGAAAATAAATTTTCAATTCCCGGGAAATTGTCTGTAATGATAAATCGCTTCATGGCAAGTTCTTTCTCCCCTTTAAACAGATTATTAGAAATTTCTTCATAAACTTTTTCTGTATCAGAATTGTCGCTCATCAAAATAATATAGTGCAGCTTCCATCCTGTCATGAGGTTTGAAATTAATGGAACATTTAATGGATTAGTTGAGGGGAGAAAATAAACATCCAAGTCTGGTCTGAAGACTCTAAACATGTTTATAAGGTAATAAAATGCTGAAGTATCTTCAACAATAATGTTATTTCTTTCTTTTAAGAAATTACTTTCTGATAACTGGGATCCCATAAGTGTATAAATGGGTGACAATGTATCTCCAGATGCTGAGCTAAGTGCCTGTGGATCAAAGATCAGTGTTTCGGACCGATCATCACTTTCTTTGGCGCGCTGTACTGCCAAAAGTCTGTGGATTTTATCGGTATTAACAAGGTGAGGTGAATGAGTTGAATAGATGATTTGAATATCTTCCTTCATATCTTCGAACACTTTCAAGACGTCTTCCTGTGCCCGTGCATGCAAGCTAAGCCCAGGTTCATCAATAAGAAGGATCTTTTTTCTATCCTTTTCTTCAAGGGCAGTAGCTTTTAATTCTAAGAAGAATGAAAGAAACCATCTTACACCGCGACTTCTCTGCTTGGGATATAAGCGTTCCATATCATCCTTTATCCAAAATTCAAGGTAAGGTTTTCCTTTTTTTGATGGAACTGAAAAATCATAATGCTCAAGTTCAAAATTAATTTTTATCTTATTGCTTTTACCTAATTTTTGCCTCCAATAGTCCTGAAAATGCAAGGATATTTCTCCATTAAGATTCTCAATTTTCTGTTTGAGGATCCTATTATTCTGTTCATTAAAGAACTTTGCATCAAGACCTGAAACAAGTAGAAAATTACTTACAGCATTAAACCCTTCCACATTAACATTATGCCGAAGCATATCTTCGAGGTCAATCCTGTTTGGTAATAAACTGCTAAAATCTTCAAAAAGCTTGAATACTGGAAGATGATCATAAAGTAATTTCCCTAAGTCTTCAAGGGTATACATTTCTTCCAATTTCTCATAATTCTCTCTTGCCTTTTCTTCTATTTCTTTTGGATTTATGTTCGAAAATGCAAGAATTGCACATTCCCTGAAAAAGTTAAGATTAATTTTTGCACTCCGATACTTATCCACATAAGTTGGAGTGTTTTTTTCGAAATCAGTTATCTTTTTTCTTATGTGTGAAGATCCTTTATTTCCCGGATTAAGATATAATTCCAGTTTTAAATCTTCTATTATTTTAAGATGTGAGGAAAGATTTGAATCTGCTTTTAAAAATCCATTTTTTGCTTCCTGAAATTTTTCTGCATAATCAGATTTAAATATCAACTGGTTAAGTTTAGAATTATGCTTATTGAAATTTGCTTCCGTCATTGAAAACTTAGCTTCCAGTTCACCCTGTTTCTTTTCTTTCAGGTTAAGTTCGACAATAAATTGATCTTTAACACCTTTTCGATTCTTGTTAATGGTTTTCCTGAGTTTTACAATAGCTGACTTTAAATTATCCAGTTCTGCTTTCTGTAATCTTTTATCTTCCTCTGTCTTATTTAAGATTTCAGTTAAACGAGATATTTCTCCCATCAGTTTCTCGATTTTCTGGTCAAGTAATTTATTTGTCTCAGATTCCTTTTTAACTAAATCATTATAATGTTCCAATATTTCTGAGTTACCATAATAAATAGAAGACTGAAGACTGTTTTTCCATTTTCTATTGATATAAATAAGGGGATCAGATTTAAAATTACTTAATATAATGGGTGGAACCATTTCAAGATTTGTATATTTAGTGAAAAAGTCATTATCTACACGAAACGCACATGAGATTTCAGGTAGACTAAGATCACTTCTCAATATATCTTCATGAATTTTACCTTTAAAAAAACTATACAGTGCTTCAAGTACTGAAGTTTTTCCGGATTCATTCTGACCAATAAGAATAGTAATATTATCAGGTGAAAGACCTACCCAGCCTGAGTCAATGATTGAACGGTAATTTCTTATTCTAAAAGATTCAAGCTTCATGGTAAAAATTTTGTAAATTAATTCCAATAATTAATATATCATCTATCTGTTCGATATCACCTTTCCACTCTGTAAGATTTTCAGTGAGCAACTTTTTATGTTCTGAAAAAGGAAAGGATTGAATTTTTGTTAAGATAGCTTGAAATCCGGAAGATTTAAGTTTTTTTTCTGATTTACCACCAAATTGATCTTTATATCCGTCTGAAAAGATATATAATTTATTTATCTTTTGAAGGGGAATTTCTTTGCGAGAAAAAGATTCCTCCACAACTGGACTAATTCCAATTGGCATTCTGTCACTTTTTATTTGAAACAGGTTGTTATGATTAAAATAAATTAAAGTATTATTTGCACCAGAAAATTCAATCATTTTTCTATCGAGATCAATCACACATAAACCAATATCCATACCATCCTTCTGATCATCTTCTTTACCGCATTGGTGAAGTGATTTCATAATATATTCACGAAGCTGATTAAGAATTTTATTTGATGATGGGATTCCCGCAGCAGTGATCTGATTTAGGAAGCTTATACCCATAATACTCATGAAAGCCCCAGGGACCCCATGCCCGGTACAATCCGCTGCAGCAACCACTATCCGGTTATGCTTTTGATTAATATAATAAAAATCACCACTTACAATATCCTTTGGAAGATATAAAATAAAACTATCCTTAAGTATTTTTTGGAAAAGAGATTCTTCCGGCAAAATAGCAGCTTGAATTCTCTGTGCATAACGGATACTCTCAGCTATTTCATTTTTTTCAATGGCAGTTCTTTCCAAATTTATCAGCATATCAGTATATTAATTGCTTTTGGCTATAAAATTAACATAATTCACCATTAAAATAACAATTTATTTAATAGTAAATAATATAAACATCATTAAGTCAAATATATATCATTAATTTATTGAAAAATAGAGTTTAGATTTACTATTTGGCAAGGATTTTGAATTTATATTATTAAATGTAATTTTTACTAAAACCTAGTATTATGAAAAGGTACATTATTTTACTCGTCATGTTAGTTGCAGTACTAAATATTAGTGCTCAAAACACTAACCAAAGCAGAGGAACAAGACGTTCCACTCCTGCCGTGAAAGAAAGCAAAGAATCCACAGTGGTTAAGAAAACCGATAATTCGAGGGGAAAGTCAACTCAAAAGGATGTTAAATCAACTCCCAGAACTAAGGATCAGGTTACCAGGGTAACTAAAACAACACGGACTAATACAACAAAATCGTCTGGTGATCAAAGATCTGTTTCAACCGGAAAAACGGAAAGAAATCGAGAAACTAACATATCCAGGGGCAATGAAGTTAATTCGGGAAATACTGGCATAAGGAACAGAGGATCAAGTAATAATACAAAAACAACTACCACTCGAAATACAAAAATCATAACCACTCGTGAATATGTTCCAAGAAATGAGAAAGAATTTACAGCTGTACGGAAAAACTATGCTACACCAGATAGGCGTGTAAATGTGAGAACAGTTCCAAATAAAAAATTCGAACACAGGTCTATAGAATACCGGAGAACATATTATCCCTATCGTGTATATTCAAGACCGGATATTTTCTGGGATATTCACTTATACAATAGATACAGATATCTTTATCCTCATTATAATTACTGGTACTATCCTATTGGTTATAGAATACAAACCGTTTCTGCATATGATGCTGACCGGTTTATAGGGGAATTTGCAAGGATTTATGGTCGTGTATTTGATACCTGGTACAGTCCTGAAACGGATGAATACTACCTGTATTTTGGTGAACCTTATCCTTACCAGGATTTTACAGTTATAATATCTGGGCGCGATGCACGGCGGTATAATCGGCATCCTGAGAGGTATTTTACCGGACGTCATATTGCAGTAACTGGAATAGTGAGCGTTTTCGATGGAAAACCTGAAATGGTGATAAAAAGCAGGACCCAGATTGATCGGTATTTTTAAATTTTATTTTTAGTGTACCTGAAAAGTTAGCATTGGGCTTATAATAAAAGTGACCCGGAGGAAAGCGAGGCTGGAATCCGGGTCTCTTTTATTAATAGTGATAACTATTCTAAATCATAAACTTTGTACCATGCCTCAAGATGATTTAAATTCAGTTTTGTGTTATTTTGCATTTTCAATTTCACTATTGAATGAATCGATAGTCTCGTTATATTCAGCATAGTGTGTGATATTTTCTCTTTTTGCTATCCGGCTAAATTTTTCGTAAGTTCCATCATATACGGCAACGACAGGTGTTCTTTTACATTTAAGATATAATACAGGCAGTGAAGCCATTTCCACTCTTCTTAAAATTTCCTCATTTTCCGCTACTTTTTCTGCATTCTCAAAAATATGGCATGATTGCTGAACAAAGTCATCCGAAAAAAGTATATCTTCAGGTGTTAACCTTATATGCATATGTGTTTCAGGTGTAATCTGATTATTCACCAGATCGAAATACTGTCTGACATACTGCCCGGCTTTACCATAATATCCATATATAAAATCATTTATAACTTTTTCCACGTTACAATCCGGATTCCATAACAAGCGGGAAATCAGATAGGATTTAAGTTCAGAAAATTCACCGCCCCGACTTTGATAGGCTGCTTGCTCCATTATTCCTATAGCATTGTTTTCCTGAAAAAGTTTGATATTAGGTTGAAGCACATAAAAATTAGGATAAGGCATAATATAATGTGCGAAATTTACGACATAATCCCAAATATAGAGATGTGGTGCAATGGAAGACCATCCCCTTAAATCCTCAAGAAATGACTGATTTTGAGGGCAGGATTCCAGGGTATGTGAAACACAGGCTTCGATAGGGCATAATCTTACCACAACATTTTCACGTGGACGAATAATTTTTGGAGGAGTACGCGTATACTGATAAGCGAGAGTACCTATGAATTTATTGGGAAATTCCTCTTCGACTGCTTCAGCCACCTTATTAACAAACCAAATTATTATTCCAGACTCACTCCCTTCTTGTTTTACAATAGACTGACATTTATCGCATTGACATGGATTGCGCCAATCATTTTGTGAAACATCATAAATAAGGTATTCAGGGCTTTCTCTCATTCTTTTTTTTATCCTTTCAACTACAATATTTAATACTTCAGGATTTGAAAGACATAATTGTGCTCGCTCATACACCCGCTTTCCATCGATCAAGCTATAATATTCAGGATGACTTGCGTAAAACTCTGACGGAGGAACCAGGCGGAAAAATGTATGTACTGCCCAATAACTCTCAACACCACCAGGTTGTTGCTGAAATGTCATTCTGCCATTCATTCTGTTTCTGGCAGCCCAGATCGGATCAAATGCTTCAAAATAAAAATCATTCCGGACCCTGATTCCGGGTGATTCTGAATGTTCAACAAAACAGAACTTCATTTCATTTCTTTCAGGTATAACAGAAACTGAAGGAGTGTACCACCGACATCCAAGTTCGTTTTCAAGAAATGCCATAACACCATACATCGTTCCTCTTTCCTTACCTCCAAAAATATATAAATCAGGACCTGAATTGAGGTAATGAAACGATTCATCATTATATTCCGGAACAGGCATATTGGTTTTTTCTTTCACGATATTATTATAGCCTAGTATTATCTGAGGTCCCCTATGACGTTGATTAATTGTATGAATTGGGAAAAACGCACCACTAATTTTATAAAGCCAATGTTGTAACTCCCTGGCAGCCCATTGTTCCGATTCCGAGGCATCAGTGTCGAGAGCTATTCTGTAAGATGTTTTCTTGTCAGTAAAAAGAGTATATTCAATCCATTTTCCTGCATAGAACGGAATATTCTGCTGAATAGTTTTGCCATTTGATAAATGTATAGTAAGATTTGCCGTATATGGCTGAAAACGAGTTGAATCAAGTTTAAATTTTGCATTAAACGCCCGTATATTCAAGTCTTTTAATACTGAATTTTTTTGATGGTCAAAAATTTCTAAATCCATATTTTGTATCAATTGCTGCAGAACGGGATCGGTATATCTTGAAGTAAGTCCGGCCTCCCCGTTTTCCCTTGTAGTAACTCTGAAAAGCTCACCCCTTTCAGTTAATTTAATGGTCGAAAAAGGAAGAATCCTGGCACACATTTGCAAATAACTGCGTCGTTTTTCTACTTTAAAAAGCAATGAATTTTTACCTTTTTTCAAGTATATGGGAAGTACATCATTATCAGTCACAAGGCCTCTTGCGGGTATGTAATCCCAAACAGGGACACCGTTCACCCAAAGCCTGCCTCCATCCCTTGTACCAAAAGCAATAAACCACAATTTGGACTGATCTGATTCAATTTCTGTATAGGCATAAGCTACAGATGGTGAAATTTTTGGAATTACCTTATCAAAATCAATAATTGAGTCAGGAGTAGTATATAATACGCATTTACCAGAGGATCTGGCATACCTGACGACATCTCCTGCCTTGAGAATCAGGTTATTTTCCCCTCCCCTGGTTTTCAGAAAATCAGTTTCAAAACCGATTAAATGATTTCCGGATTGAGAAAGATCTTTTGAATCGGATAAAGGAAATGGTCCACAAACCAACCATGTTTTTATCCATTCTCCCGAAACTAAAACTTGTACCGGGAGATCCTGAGCAGTTATCATACCAAAGATGAGAGGAAAAAACAGACTTATTAAGATAAATTTTCTTTTCATGGGCATTATGCTAAGTAATTAATTTATAAAAAATATTCATTATTTGTATAACAGATGATTGATTGTTGAATTATATTATCCACTTCGAAATGTGATGCAGTGAATGATTAATTGAGACTTGAACACAGCTAAATCAGAATTTTGAAATAGTCATATGTATTCCTCCTTCGATCGGAAAATAATCATCTCCTGTTGGGAAACCACAGTGCCATTTCAGATACCCGTGCAGGCGATTTTCAGGATCATAGACCCCATGGGTCATTTGGCTTACGGCAGGTCTGGTCCCTTTTCCAGCCTCAAAATCAATACCTTCTATATTCACATAAACACGACTTTTCGTTGTACCAAATAAGTTCTCACGTGTTGTGGTTAAGATTTTCTGATTATGTTGAGCAACAATATGCTGGATATGACTCAAATGCGTACTGTCATGAAAAACAATTCCTTCTTCACAGTTATGTACATAGAGATAATCTGCAACAACATGTTCACCAAGGACGAATCCATATTTGTATCCTTGAACAGCAACATTTCGTAAAACCTGATTATCATTCTGGTTTCCTGATGCAATGAGTCCTGCAACATGACATGGATTAGGTAACAACTCTTTTTGTTGTACCACATCCCCAATATTTTTATCCAGACATATTTGGGAATCCTGAATGTTTATACGGCTTGAATTTTGAAGATTAAGACCTCCTGAGGTCGGGTACATTTTGTTTATATTCATAAGAGTTCTGAATTCCAGATTACGAATCGAAATCTGTGCAATGCCAAATTTACCGGCAAAAAAAGTACCTTCAACAGTAGCCAGCATTGACCATGGACGGGAAGTGACTATTGATTCTTCAGGAGCTTCCCATGTTGAAAATAAAAATGTATTTGCCTTCCCCATTGTATGAAATTCAGTCTTTTCCCGGATTTGATAAGTATAAAGCATTACACAGGGATGTTCCCCCTCTAAACATATATTTACCAAATCTGAAGTTTTTGAGTTTACATATAATTGTCCCCTGCAAGGCTTTCCATCAATGGTTTCTGATGCAGGCTTGTCGATTTTATAACCTTTGGGCATATAAGGGAAAAAAATTTTTCCACCACCCTTTTTGCAGATATAGTTTATTGCTTCCTGGATGGCGTCTGAATCATCTGTAATTCCATCTCCTTTTGCCCCCACATCCATTACATTTAAGGAAGAATATGTTTCTCTTTTAACAGCTCTTGAAGGAATAATAGTTAATCCTGCAGTTGCTGCTGTTACTTTATTAAAGAAATGTCTTCTCGATAGCATGCATGAGATATTTAAAATATTTTACTTTATTATACCTTGTAATTTAAATATTTTGAACGTTTTCTATTATAAAAGCTAAATATAATTGATATTTGAAATTTTACTGAAGGGAATTTTATTTAATTATAGCCTGAAAATACATTTTATTTTTCAGATTAAAAATAAATGTATAATTGGTTATTTAATCAATCTGACTGGAAAGAAATGAATTTACAAAAATAACAAAGATCAGGCAGTAATATTTATAGGAGAATCATAGCAGGTCATTTACATATCTCCCGGCTTCAGAATCGAGGAACCATATTAGCTTTCCATTCGCAGGTAATATATGTGTACCCGGATATACCTCACTGCCTTTCTTCCTGCATATTATTCTCTTAATAATTTTGGCTTTCGAACTCCCCGTAACCATTATTAATATTTTATCAGCGTTGTTTATTATTTTTCCGGTCAGGGTTATTCTTTTTTGCCCGGATTCTGGATGCGATGTTAATTCGCAAATATTAGAACTGGAAAATAAATCCATACGATCAGGAAAAATTGATGCGATATGACCATCTTCGCCCAGGCCCAATATTATCAGGTCAAAACGAGGTATCAGATTTACAACAGGAATATTTTGATAAATGATTTCCTGATAGCGAGCTTTCTCT
>CAZKMG010000065.1:0-13716 GCA_964553465.1 uncultured Bacteroidaceae bacterium | reverse complement strand
CTATTTTTAATCCTAAATAATTTACGAAATCAATAAGATGGTCTGCTGAACCATAGCTTATGGGTGCATCACCGAAATCTTTTATTTCTTCTTCTTCCTCAAAAGACAACAGGGATTCCGGATCGAAAATCGCTTTGTTGACAAAATGGAAATGATTACCAGGAATGTCATATGCTTTTATTATCAAAGGATAAATAGTAATTAATATGACAAATAATATTTTATTCATAATTATATTTATCTATTTAGCATTGACTATATTAGTAATTAGCTGTGCCTTTTACAATTTTATCAAAATAGTCTGGAAATTATCCGAAATTATCTTTTGGAGGTATTTCTGAAGCAGAAAACTCAGGGATACTTCTAATAATTCTTTTATCCTCAGTTGTAATGCCCTTACTGACATTTAATCTCCAAACTAAACAAGAAAAAATCCTTTTCACAGAATTATGCTTTTTTTAACATGGACAAATCTTAATAACTTAATATAGTTTATATTAAATTCAAAATATATTTTGACAAACATTTAATGGTATATATTAATATTTCAACTTGAAATGTGCCATTAAATGAGATTTCTGTTAAAAACAATTTAAATATTGTATGATGATGAGATTGACAAACGAATGTATTTATTATATTAGTTAATCCTCAGTAATGAATGTATTTCAACCATTTATAACTTTGGATTTTTACCAGCTATAAATAAGGGTCAATAAAACATAAAGTATGAAAATTTATTGAGAAAGTCAAATAATAAAGGAGAATTCGAGGGACACTGTCCGGAAAGTGAAATGACTAAGGATTGGAAAACATGGAGTGGCGAATGCTGGGGCTATGAAGGTTTTTTAGTTGATAATTACCTTCCCTTATTAGCAGTTCTGGATTATTCAGAGACAAGTTTTAAATAATCAGAAATGAATTGATGCAAAATATTACATTTATGTTTCTCTTTAATACTGTTCTTTGTTACGAGCAAACAAATTCAATTTTAAAGAAAATACCTGTAATTGGATCAAGTGCGAACTGAAAAATAAAAATTAAAATATTGACATTCACCTTATATTCATTGGCAGACCGGAAGAATTTAAATGTTTAGAATAGTTTTATTTAATCTGGTAATTAATTTAAGTGTTTACTATTAAAAAGATCGAAAAATTTTTTTGTCACAACCATTTAATTTAGATAGGAGTCAATTATGAAAACAAAATTCTTTATCAGTTTCGTGCTACTGATAGGTTTGTATTCCTGCCAGCCACAATCGACAGATGTCGTCAAAACCTCAAAAATAAATAATCTTACAGAGTTCAAAAAGCTGTTTGTCAATCCTCCATCAGAATACCGCTCTGCACCATTATGGGTTTGGAACGATAAAGTGACGAAAGAAACGATAAAAGAGCAACTTTCCGATTTTAAGAGCAAAGGGATTGGTGGCGTTTTTGTGCATCCCCGTCCAGGACTGATCACCCCTTATCTTTCGCAGGAATGGATAGATCTGTTCAAGTATACTGTAGACCTGGGTAAAGAACTGGATATGAAAATCTGGATATATGATGAAGATACTTACCCATCCGGATTTGCTGGCGGACATGTTATTGATGTAATGCCAGAGGCGATCATGAAACAAATTAAATTAGATACTTTAGACAATCTCCCTGCAAAATTTGACAAGGAAATAGTGGCAGTCTTTCAAAAGAAAAACACAGAATTCTCTGATATTACGAAGGAATATAATAAGAAAGACTTCCCTGCAGGAAAATATTTGATTTTCTATCTTAAAATAGCAGATCCATCGCCCTGGTTTGGCGGCTCTGGCTATGTAGATATTATGCAAAAGAAAGTTACCGATAAATTTTTGGAATTAACCCATGAGACTTACCGTAAGGCCTTTGGCGAGGAATTTGGGAAAACTATTCCCGGCTCATTTCAGGACGAACCAGGTATTTTTGATGCGGAGATTGCGGATTCCGGGTGTGACCGACAAATTCCGTTCACACCGGCATTATTTGAAGCATTTCAAAACCAATGGAATTATGATTTAAGGACCAAACTTCCCCTATTATACTTCGATGAAGGTGATTACAAAGCGGTAAGATATCAATATTATACTACCATACGGCAATTATTCATTGATAACTGGTTTAAGCCTTACCGCGATTATTGTGTTAAAAATAATTTACTGTTTACAGGTCATAATTGGGAAAACCGATGGCCGGTACCAAGGTATGGCGATCCTATGGCACAGGCAATGTATGCGGGTATACCGGGTATAGACTTGCTGAGAAATCGATTTGCTAACGGCTGGAACAGGCAGTTTGGGGCTGACAGATATCCCAGAGAGGTTCGCAGCGTTGCAAACCAGTGTGGACAAAACAGAATTGTATCTGAAACATATGGCGTTGCAGGTTGGGATTTAACTTTTGAAGACCAGAAACGAATCGTTGATTGGGAAATAGCTTTGGGCATTAATTTCATTTGCCAGCATTTGTCATATATGACCCTTGTTGGTGCCCGTAAACGTGATTGTCCGCTATCATTTTCTTATCACGAACCATGGTGGAAAAATTATTCTATGATGGGCGATTATATCGGCAGAATTTCTCTGTTTGCATCCTCAGGTGAACAAATAAATAAAATCCTGATCATTGAACCAACGACATCCGGGTGGATTAATTATTCTCCATTTTTTGACCCACTTTCCAATGTAGAAGGAAAAGACAAAGATTTAATCCTTAATAATACACAACAGTTTAATAATTTTCTTCGGCATCTTGAAACAGCTCAGGTTGAATATGATTTAGGATCTGAATATATTATGGAAGAAATCGGAAAGGTCTCAGGGAAAGAACTAATCGTTGGTAATCGTTCCTACCATTTAATTGTGCTTCCGCCTACTCTTGAAAATATATCATCAAACACCCAAAAACAATTGGAAAATTATCTTAAAAACGGGGGGTCTATCATAGCATATACAATTCCAGGATATATCAACGGAACCCCTGATGAAAGCATAAAAAAACTTTCAATGGATTACCCAAAACAATGGATTACTGCCGATGAAAAAACAGATATACATGTAATTAATTCATTGTCGAAGCCTGAAATCAAGTTTACATATACTAATTCACATGATCTTCTATACCATCACAGGAGACAATTAGATGACGGGCAACTGGTTTTTCTTGTTAACACAAGTGACAGTGCAGTTACGCAGGGACAATTTCAGATCGCAGGCGGCAGCGTAGAAAAGCTTGATGCTTTTAGTGGTAAAGAAAGCAGTTATCCATATATTATTGAAGGAGACAGCTTGAGAATAAATTACTCTGTTCCGGTTAAAGGTAGTCTGTTGCTTTGTATCTCAAATAAGAAAAAAGAATCTATTCAACCGGTTGTATCTTCATCAACCAAAATACAACCTTCTGATAAATTACAAATCAAACGTCTATCCGACAATATCCTGACAATTGACTATTGTGATCTTGTATTAGGCAATAGGACTACGCCTGATATGTATTTTTACGATGCCCAGAAAGCTGAGTTTTCCTATTTTAAATTGAAAGGAAATCCTTGGGATAACGGTGTGCAATTCAAAACACAGTATTTAGACATGGATACTTTTAATGCGGAAACAAATTTTAGTGCAATTTATTGGTTCACAGTTTCAAATGATGCTAATATATCCAGTTTGAAAGCAGTAGTAGAACGTCCGGAAATATTCAAAATTTTCATTAACGATGTTCCGGTGATTGCTAATGCGAATGATTGGTGGCTCGACAAAAAATTTGGAGTTTATGATATAGGAGAAAACGTAAAGACTGGCAAAAATAAAATTACTGTAAAAGTGCAACCTATGTCTATTTTCGCGGAACTTGAATCAATTTATATTCTGGGTGATTTTAATTTACAATCCGCAAATAAAGGATTCAAAATTATTAAAGCCAGTGAATTAAATTTAGGAAGCTGGAAAAATCAAGGTTTACCGATGTATAGTGAGGATGTTGTCTATGAGCATCATTTTAACCTTGTAAAAAATCAGGAAATGACATACGTAATTAAATTAAACAAATGGAAAGGAACTGTAGCCAACGTAAACGTAAATGGTAAAAGCATTTGTATGTTTTATCCTCCGTACGAACTGGATATTACCGATTTTGTCAAAGATGGTGATAACATAATAAAGCTTGTAGTTACTGGTTCACTCAAAAACACGTTTGGCCCTCTTCATGGGAATGCTGCTCTGGGCGCAGCATGGCCTCAAATGTTTCAACAAAAAGGTGAAAATGGTTATCCTGCAGGCGACCAGTACAATTTGTTAGATTATGGTTTGTATGAAGATTTTGATTTATACAGCAATAAACAATAGGATATATCTTATAATTAGATTCGCTATTACTCTGAGTTTTATGATGAGTTCGCTTGATAATTAAATGCTTAACTAAAACAGATAAATTATTATTTCTTCTTTATGTCTATTTCAATAAATAAAATATCCACAATCCTGATTGCATTGTTTTCAGTGTGGTACGTTACTTCTGCCGAAATTCATATCTCTGCATTGAAAGTTCAATCAATCATTGACCCCGCAGGTATAGGAGCACCAAATCCAGATCTCAGTTGGCAGTGGCAGAGTGACCAGCGTGGTTCACTCCAGACAGCCTATGAGGTACTTATAGCTTCTTCAAAAGAAAAACTGCTACAGGACGTTGGTGATGTATGGAGCACAGGAAAAGTGAACAGTGGGGAGCAGTGTTATGTGAAATATCAAGGAAATACATTACAATCAGGGAAGACCTACTGGTGGAAAGTAAAAATCTGGGATAATCGTCAACAGGTTTCTTCCTGGAGCGAAATGGCTTGTTTTACAATGGGCATACTAAATCCATCAGAATGGAAAGCCCAATGGATCACTTATGATTCAGCAAGGGCAAAGGCACAGCCTGTCTTCAGAAAATCATTCAAACTTCGAAAAAAGATAAAAAGCGCGGTGGCTTTTATTTCCGGATTAGGTTATTATGAACTCTATCTGAATGGTGAAAAAGTTGGCGATCATGTCCTTGATCCCGGACAGACCAATTATGATGATTACGCATTATATGTAACATACGATATAACCAGCCAGCTTAATCAAGGAGAGAATTTGGCTGGGGTCATGCTGGGAGATGGCTGGTATAATCAAAACAGAGTTTGGGATAAAAATGGGTTGATCCAGAGAAAAGTTGGAGAAAAAAGTGGCTTGATATATGGAAATCCTTTATTGATCTGCCAGATAGATGTTGAATATTCCGACGGTTCGAAAGAGCAGATTATTTCTGATCAAAGCTGGCAATGGACTAATGGTCCGGTGATCAGAAGTAATGTTTATGCCGGAGAAGTGTATGACGCACAAAAAGAAATTAACAACTGGAGTTCAGATCCAAAGTCAAAAGCGGACTGGATGCCAGTAATAATTGCACAAAATCCTCCGCCAAAACTAATTACACAATGTCTCCCTTCTATAAAAAGGATGAAGGAACTGCCTGCCAGAAGTTTACATAAAGTTTCGGAAGGTACTTATATTTTTGATTTCGGTCAAAACTTTGCCGGGTGGACACGTCTTAAAATCAATTCCCCGGCCGGTACAACCATTACTATCCGGACTGCTGAAGAAATTGACCGTGAAGGAAACCTGAATACGGCGAGTACAGGGGTAACCGCTACAAAAGTCGAACAAACAGAGGTTTATAGCTGTAAGGGTGGTGATACAGAGGTTTGGGAACCGAGATTTACTTACCATGGGTTCCGGTTTGCAGAGGTATCCGGTTTACCCTTTACCCCTGAACTTGATTTCTTAAAAGGAATTGTTGTTTATTCTTCCATTGATGAAGCAGGGAGTTTTACCTGCTCCAATGATCAGATTAACCACCTTCACCAATTGGCCAGATGGACAATCATCAGCAACCTTCACAGCATTCCCACAGATTGTCCTGCAAGGGAAAAATGCGGCTGGCTGGGCGATGCCCATGCGATGGAAACGTATGGGATTTACAACTTTGACATGCAAAACTTCTGGATCAAATATCTTTACGATATCAGATCCACTTCAAGGTACGAGGTCAAAAGTTCCGATGATAAAAGAAGACGGGTAAATAAACCTGCAGGAATCCCTTACATGATTGCACCTGGCAAACGCCTTGACGGAGTGGCCTCTCCTGACTGGGGAACGGCATTAGTTCAAATTCCATGGAACATTTACCTTTATTATGGCAATCTGTCGGTACTGAAAAAGTTTTACCCCGACATGAAGCGATGGGTGAATTATGTGGATGGATTAGCTGTAGACCATATCGTTAATTCCGGATTGGGTGACTGGTGTCCTCCGGGCCGGATTGTCCCCCTGGAACCTTCTGTAAAATTATCCTCCACAGCCTTCCATTACCTGGATATCAAGATCCTGGAACAGACAGCTTCATTGCTGGGATATAAGGAGGATGCAGAACTATTCAGGGAAGACAGGGAGGCAGTAAAACAGGCATTCATCGATCATTTTTACGATCACCAAAAGAAAACCTTTGGGTGCCAGACATCCAATTCAATGGCACTGGATTTTGGGCTTGTCCCTGAAGAGGATAAACAGGTCGTTTCTGATCAAATCGTAAAGACATCGGTGGAAAATTTAGACGGGTTTTTGAATACAGGAATCTTTGGAATATCCAGAATATTTGGAGCATTGAGTCATTATGGAAATGAAAAGGCTGCATATGATATTCTTACTAAAAAAGGGTATAACAGTTTTGAATACATGTGGTCGACATATAATGCTACAACTCTATGGGAAATATTGCCTGTTGACAGTTTCTATTTGAAAATGAAAAATAAACTCAGTGATCGTTCGCACAATCACCCTATGCAGGGAGGATATGATTCATGGTTTTACGAAAGTGTCCTGGGAATTCGCCCGGATTCTGATGTCCCTGGATTTAAAAAAATTCACCTGGAACCAGAAATGATCAGGCAAATTAAATGGGCGAAAGGAGAATACATATCCGGATACGGTGTTATTAAATCTGACTGGGAGACAAATAGAGACCTGTTTAAATGGAATGTGACAATACCAGCCAACACAACAGCGACAATCTATCTGCCCGTAAATTCAGAAAAGAAGGTGCTGGAAGACAGTCTACCTGCTGCAAAGGTTGAAGGAATACAGTTTATAAAAATCGAGAATGGCAAGGCGCTTTTCAAAATCGGATCGGGAAGTTATTCTTTCTCCGCGACCTTGAACTAAAAAATTGTTTCCATTATAGCAGCTCGATAAGAAAAATTTTAAATTATAAAAATCATAATATCAAAAAAAAATTCCTCACGGTCCCTCTTCTAATAGTTTTTCATGATCGATATCTTCAATCACCTTATAAAAAGGGGAATGCCCCTTGTCTCTTCCCAATCATGTGCACAAAAGCCTCGGCAGCACTTACACCAAATTCTCTTCCTCTGAATTCTTCCATCGAAGTATGACCGCATTCGTAAATACCTTGTGGATCCTGACTTAAATGACAATACACAGATTTTTTCTTTTGTTCCTGTGTTTCAGTAATGTCAACATAATCGGTAGGATGAAAAATCATGGATTGTTGACCGATACAGACTTCAAAGAAGTAGAGGGAAAATTTTTGTTTTGCACGTAACCAGGCCTGGATGGTCAATATACTGCAAATCGAATGATCCTCATGCGAATCAACTGGCCAATGTGTGAAAACAATATCAGGTTTTTCAGTAGAAATCAGGTCCTGTATTTTTTGCATCCAGGTGTAATTAAAGATGATGTCGCCATTAATTTCTCCGGCAAAAATTGGTTTTGCATTTAAAATGGCACAGGCATTAATCCCTTCCTGTTTCCTGATTACTGCTGCCTCATCAAAACTCTTTCCTTTAATTCCTCTTTCACCAGTGGTCAGATAAATGATAGTTACTTTGTGCCCGCCTTTTGCCAGCAAGGCCAATGTACCACCGCACGCGCTTTCGGGATCATCAGGGTGACCACCCAGGCAGACAATTTTTTTCTTTTCAACTGACTCGTTGTTTTGTGCGTTTAATAAATTAGGTAGGGTTAATAAACCAGTTCCTAAAACTGATTTTTTTACAAATTCCCGTCGTGATTGTGATGTAATATCCATGTCGTTTATTAGTTATGATACCTATAGATTGAAATTACAGAGACATATACTTTTAATAATCACAATAATATTAAGTGGATGAAAGCTAATTTCAACCACTTATTATAAAAATCTCATAACCGAAATATAGTTTTTAAATATTAAGTTACACTTTTGGTTCTCAGCCAGGTTCATATTGTTGTGTAAACAATTTTGCAGCTTCATCGTCATCCAGGATTTTCCCGTTTTTTGGATTTAACTTTAGAGTCCTTCCCAACTTCCTCGGCAATTCCGGGCAATGGATCAAGCGGATTCAATTCATATCCAATGCTGTACTTTTCACTATACCTGATCTTACGAAGAACCTTGATAAGCGAATAAGTTATCAAATTTATATATTCTAATCATTAATTTTAAAAATTAAAATTTTATCTGCTATCCAGGTGATGAATATGTTATTACCTTTTTAAGTTGTATACATTTCATCGTCTTTAATGTTTGGCTAATATTCTTAAAGCTTTCCCCTGTTTTTCAACAAAAAATATCAACGTTTAAAGGCACCTTCGATTTTTTATTGAAAAAATATTCTTCAAAATAATGGTTTTGTCTACTTTTAAGATAATAATATGGTAAAATTTAAATCAAAATTCTACATATTAAAAATCATGATATCAAAAAAGAAGTTCCTCGTCATTTTGTTGTTGCTTTTCAGTATAAAAATATTTACGCAGGAATCGCCTGAAAACAGGGCAGAATCTCTTTTAAAAAAGATGACTTTAAAGGAGAAAATTGATTTTATTGGCGGTACTAAAGGAATGTGTATTCGTGGTTACGATCACCTACAAATACCCGAAATGACTATGAGAGACGGGCCATTAGGCATTAGAAGTAGTAAACCGACAACAGCCTATCCTGCCGCACTTATGTTGTCAGCTACCTGGAATACTGAACTGGCTGCAACTTTTGGAAAGCAAATCGGCTCCGACTTGCGCGCAAGAGGTGTACATATTTGGCTAGCTCCCGGAGCGAATATTATCAGATCCCCCCTCTGTGGCCGCAACTTTGAATATTTTAGCGAAGATCCCTATTTGGCATCCCGCATGGTTGTGAAAATTATTGAAAATGCACAGAAACAGGGCGTTTTAGCGACCATTAAGGTTTTTGTTGCGAACAATCTCGAATATAACAGACGTGAATCTAATTCTATCATTGATGAGCGCACATTACAGGAAATATATTTACCGACCTTCCATGCTGCAGTTTGTGAGGCAGAAGTGAGTTGTATAATGTCAGCTTTTAACCTGTTAAACGGTGACCATTGCAGTGAGAGTGATTATTTAATTAATAAAACATTAAAAAAGGAGTGGGGTTTTCAGGGATTTGTTATGTCAGACTGGACCGGAACTTTCAATGGTGTGAAAGCTGCTAATGCAGGTCTTGATCTAGAAATGCCCTCGGGCGTACACATGCAAGCTGATACTTTGATAGCTGCAATAAATGCTGGCAAGTTAAAGGAAGAAGTAATCGACGATAAAGTCCGGCGTATTCTTGTTACCTGTATTAAAATGGGACTTTACGACCGACCCCAAAAACTCAGTAATATTCCTTTAGATGATCCTGAAAGTAACAAAGCATCCTTAAATGAAGCTCGCGAAGGAATCATCCTTCTGAAAAATCAAAATAATATTTTACCTCTTAACCGCAATAAGATCAAATCAATAGCAGTTATCGGTCCCAACTCACACCCTGCTGTCTGGGGAGGAGGCGGAAGTTCTTTAGTGATTCCATTTCATCCAATCAGTTTTTCTGATGGAATTAAATCTATTGCAGGAGATAATATTTCTGTTAAACAGGAAGCAGGTATTTCAGCATGGTTTCAACAACTTTATGCTGAATCAACATATTCTCATTCAGATGCAACCGGGAATATTACCGGAGGGTTAAAAGCTGAATATTTTGATAATATGAATTTATCAGGCAAACCTAAAATGATTCGCACTGAAAAATCCGTAAACATTCCACATTCTGCTGGAAGTCCTTTTGAAGGTTTTGTTTACGATGAATATTCTGCCCGATGGACGGGAGCAATAACCCCTGAAGTTGATGGCAGGTATGCTCTTGTGGCCGGCGCCAATGATGGAGTAAGGGTATGGATTGACGGTCAATTGATTATTGACGACTGGACAAATCATTCGGTACAGACTCATGTTGTTTATAAAGAACTCAAAGCCGGACGTTCATATTCTCTTAAAATAGAATATTATGAATGGCTTGATCTATCAGAAGCCCACTTTGGCTGGGGGTTATATACAGATAAAATAAAAGAATCGGCAGTTAAGCTTGCTAGGGAGTCAGATGTTGCCGTTGTTTGTGTTGGATTTGATAAAACTACTGAACAGGAAGCCAGCGATCGGTTATTCGCTTTATCCGATTATCAAACCGAACTTATAAATGAAGTGAGCAAAGTAAATAAAAACACAATTGTTGTGCTTACAGCCGGAGGGAGCGTTGATGCAATGTCATGGATCAATAATGTCCAGGCTTTTATCCATGCAATCTATCCCGGTCAGAACGGAGGTTTAGCGCTGGCTGAAATTCTGTTTGGAGATATTAATCCGTCCGGACATTTGCCATTTACTTACGAAAAACGCTGGGAAGACAATCCAAGCTTTCCATACTATCACACTTCCAATGAAAATGAATCAAAATACACGGAAGGGATTTTTATGGGGTACAGGGGATTTGACCGGAGTAAAAAAGAACCCTTATTCCCTTTCGGGTATGGATTAAGCTATACCACATTTGAATACAGTAATTTGAAAATTGAAAAGAAAGAAAATGCAGTCATGGTGAATTTTTCTATCAAAAATTCCGGTAAAAGGGAAGGAAAGGAAGTGGCAGAAGTATATATCTCAGATAAACAATGCTCCGTAGAACGTCCTGTAAAAGAGTTGAAAGCATTCAGAAAAGTATCACTAAAACCAGGAGAATCAACAAACATTTCTATTGAATTAAAACAGGATGCATTTGCATTTTATGAAATTGTTTCCAAAACCTGGATAGTTGAACCCGGTGAGTTCGGAATTATGATTGGATCTTCATTGCGTGACATAAAGCTTAATGGTTCTTTTGAATGGAAATGAAGCAACTTAATTTCTTAAGGGCCTCAATGGAAAGTATAATTTTAAAATTCTGATACAAGGGTAATTTTGGCATTGGAGTCAACTATGGATTACAAAAAACCTAAATTAGCATAATAGTTCATAATTAATTTATGATATTTCGGCATTTAAAAAAACTTATTCTAATGACAAATTTCGTAATATTTTATATAAAATAACATTAATCATATAGCAAATAATTTACAAATCAATCAATTAAGGAGGTAAATATGAAATTATTATCTAAAGTCTGCAGGTATAATGTAGCGTACATTCTACTCTCCATGCTTTTATTCTTCAGCATGTCCTTAATTCTTAATGCACAAGAAGATGATATGAATATATTGAATAACTGGAACGAATGGAGTGATGGCAATAATATGCTGATCCACAGTATTAACAAACAAGCATTTAATTATCTCGACATCAGGGACAGCGAAATAGCCGGACTAAAAACAAAAGAAGATTGGATCAACCGGCAAAAAAAGGTAAAGGAAATACTTTTAAAGATTGTTGGCCCCTTCCCCGAAAAGACTCCCCTAAATCCAAAAGTGACAGGTGTGATACAAAGAAACGGATTCCGGATAGAGAAAATAATCTTCGAATCCATTCCCGGGTATTACGTGACCGGATGTCTTTTCATCCCTGACGGGATCACCGGAAAACGGCCTGCAATCCTGAACGTGCTCGGCCACTGGGACGAGAGCTTCAGGGCCAAGGAAACTCAGGAGTTCATCTATAATTTTGTCAAGAAGGGATTCATCGTTTTCGCTATGGACCCGGTCGGACAGGGAGAAAGACTTCAGTATTATGATCCTGAAAAGAAAAAGTTCAACATCATGGGATCAACCAATGAACACTCCTATATAGCAAACCAGTGTTTCCTGATAGGTGCTTCTTCAGCAAGGTATTTTACCTGGGATGGGATCAGGGCGATCGATTACCTTCTTACTCGCAAAGAAGTTGACGGCAGCAGGATCGGACTTACTGGAATCTCAGGTGGTGGAACCCAGACCTCCTACATTGCTGCATTCGACAACCGGCTGAAGTCCTTTGCGCCTACCTGTTATATTACTGGCTTCAGAAGACTTCTCGAATCCATCGGGGCCCAGGATGGAGAACAGAACATGTACCATGCCGTTGCAAATGGCATCACACATGCAGATTTCCTCGAGGTAAATGCCCCGAAGCCGATCCTTATTGCAGCCTGCACAAGGGACTTCTTCAGCATCCAGGGAGCACGTGAGACCTACCGCGAGGTAATGAATGCTTATTCGGCATTCGGAAAAGAGGAAAATCTCACGAAAGTTGAGTCCGATTCTGTACACGGTTATACCATAAAAAACGAGGAAGCCATCTTCGCATTTTTCCAGAAAACCCTTGATTTGCCTGGCAGCCCTAAATTTGAGAAATTTGATGTGCTGACTAAAGAAGAATTGAATGTGACCCCTACCGGGCTTATTTCAACTTCACTAAATAATGCCAAAATGCTTTTTGATGTGAACAGGGACGAAGCAGTAAAAAAGATTGCCAGCCTTGAGAATTCAAGAAAAAACGTGGAGGAACATCTTATCAAGGTTAGGCAAAAGGCCGAAGAACTTTCCGGGTATATTGCTCCTGCTCCTGAAAAAGAACCTGTTTATCGCGGGGCATTCCCCAGGGATGGGTATTCAATCGAAATGTTCGCATTGAAAGGCGAAAATCAGTCCATTGTTCCGCTTCTTGTATTTGTCCCCAATAAAGGCAGCAGGTTTCCTGCCATCATTTATCTCCATCCCGTTGGAAAATCAGCTGAAGCAGAACCCGGCCAACAGATCGAGGAACTGGTAAGAAAAGGTTATATTGTTGCGGCACCCGATGTGATCAACACCGGAGAGACAAAATATAAATTTAGAAGTAACAATCCAATTAACTACGGATCGGTGTTAATTGGCCGCAGTATTGTTGGCGTTCAGACCGGAGATGTTATAAGGGTTATCAACTATCTAAAAACCCGTAGCGATATAGATAAGGATAAAATCGGAGGTCTCGCTATCGGGGAGATGGGCCCTACTCTTCTTCATGCAGCAGTTATTGAACCATCAATCAAAAGCATTATGCTTTCCAAACCGCCGGTATCCTACAGGTCCATCGTAATGAACAGGTATTACGAATTTCCTTTTACCTGTTGTGTTGCAGGTGCCCTGACTGCCTATGATCTGCCTGATCTGATCGGAAGCCTCTCGCCCCGGAAAGTTGTCCTTGTCGAAATCAATGACCAGTTGAAACACCCAGCCTCTAAGGAGCTGATTGATGAAGAAATGGCCTTTCCGCAAAAAGTATATTCCCTGAAAAATGCATCCGGTAACCTGAAAATTTTACCCGATGAAAAAGAATTAAATTCAACAATCGGAAGCTAAATATGACAATAGAATCCACCATTA